>JBDKHH010000070.1:0-6929 GCA_039797785.1 Bacteroidota bacterium
GTTATAATTTCAAAGAAAACTGACCATTTGTCATAGTTTGGATGAATGGAATAATTATTGACAAATAGAGCGAGTTGAAAGACAAATATTGTCTTATTTTTGTAACACATCATTGGATTAAGCAGAGAAATGAGCGACATAATTAAATTACTTCCTGATCATATTGCGAATCAAATTGCCGCTGGAGAAGTTGTTCAACGTCCTGCTTCTGTGGTAAAAGAAATGGTTGAAAATGCCATTGATGCAGGTTCTACAAAGATCCAAGTGATTATCAAAGACGCTGGAAAAACGCTGATTCAAATTATTGATAACGGTTGTGGAATGTCAGGCGGAGATGCAATTATGTGTTTCGAGCGTCATGCCACAAGTAAAGTTTCAACAGCTGACGATTTATTTGCGTTAAAAACAAAAGGATTTCGTGGTGAAGCCTTGGCTTCCATTGCTGCAATTGCACATGTGTGTGTGAAAACGCGTCAAGAATCTTCTGAAACGGGAACCTTAATTGAAATTGAAGGAACTAAAGTAAAAACCAATGAGGCAACTGTTTGTTCAGTTGGAACTTCGTTTGAAGTGAAGAATTTATTTTACAATGTTCCTGCTCGTCGCAATTTCTTAAAGTCTGATAATGTTGAATTTAATCACATTGTGGATGAATTTGAACGAATCGTTCTGGCGCACCCGGATTTAGCTTTTTCCCTGCATCACAATGATAATGAAGTGTATAATTTATATTCTGCAGTTCTGCGTAAGCGAATTGTTGATGTATTAGGGAAATCTTCGAATGATAAATTGGTTCCAATTGAAGAATCAACTGAAATTGTTACAGTTGTTGGTTATGTTGGAAAGCCTGAATTCGCTAAGAAATCAAGAGGTGAACAGTTTCTGTTCGTGAACAATCGTTATTTCAAGGATACATTTTTCAATCACTCGCTAACAAAAGCCTTTGATGGATTGGTGCAACCAAAAATGTTCCCAAGTTATTTCTTGTATTTGACAGTTGATCCGAAAAAATTAGATGTCAACGTTCATCCTACAAAAACAGAGATTAAGTTTGAGGAAGATCGATTGATTTATGCGATTTTGTTATCAGCTGTTCGACAAGCTTTAGGGAAATACAACGTTGCTCCTACTTTAGATTTTGAGCGTGAGACAAGTTTCGATTTGCCGCATGAAATGAAATATCAACCAGCAGTTGAACCGACCATTCGAGTGAACCCAGATTATAATCCTTTTCAAACAACAACGCGAACTTCGAGCTCAGGTTCATCGGGCAATTCGTTTACTAAAGCGATCCGAGCTGAAGGATTTGGAGCGAGTGAAACAACTCCTGCTGATTGGCAGAATTTCTATAAAATTGAAGAGGAAGAAGTTGCAGTGGAACCTGTGACATTGGATTTACCAGCTACAGATGCACTTCCAAAAGCATTTTTGTTTAGAGGGAAATACATTTTTACAACCAGTAAATCAGGCTTGTTAGTGTTTGATGCGCAACGCGCAACAGAACGAATCGTTTATGACGAATTAATGGCGCAATTCATTTCAAAACCGATTGCATCACAACAATTATTGTTTCCTATTGAACGTGAGTTTTCTACAAATGAAAAAACGGAATGGGAAAGCAATAAAACCATGTTGGAACGTTTGGGATTTGTTGGGAATTTCAACGATAAAACGATTGAGATTAGCGCTGTACCTGCAATTTTGCAAGAAGAAAGCATTCACGATTGTTTAGATTTCATCTTGGAAAAGATCGCTTTTCAAGAGATTGACAAAGGTGAAATTGCACATGTTATTGTTGAAGCAATCGCTACAGCAACAGGTCGCAGAAAAGCAATTATAACCAACGAAGCGGCAGAGCATTTAATCGAACAATTGTTTTCGTGTTCTGAACACTCATTCACACCGAAAGGAAAGAAAATTATAGAAACAATTACCTTAGACGAAATCGCAACAAAATTTTAGTATGTTCTCATTTTTAAATAATATCCCGCAAGTCACCAAAAACATTTTGATTCTGAATGTTTTGTTTTTTTTGGCAACCATTGTATTTGAATCTAAAGATGTTTTTTTAATAAACACTTTAGGAGCGCACTACATTAATTCACCGCGTTTCGAACCGTACCAAGTTATCACGCATTTCTTTATGCATGCGGGAATATGGCATCTATTCATGAATATGTATCTTTTTGTCATTCTTGGTTCTTATTTGGAGCGTTTATGGGGTGAAAAGAGATTTTTCATATTTTACGTTGCTAGTGCAATGGGTGCATTTGTTTTGTATAATTCAATTGGTGTTTATGAATTAATGCAACTGAAAAAACAAATTAGTTCATTGGGATACAATCTTATTGAAATCAACGAGCACTTAAAAGCTGGGACATCATTTACGTACATGTCAAAAGATACAATTGTCATCAATCATTATGTAGAGATGGTGAATACTCCAATGGTCGGCGCTTCTGGAGCCGTCTTTGGAATTATGGCAGCCTTTGCACTTCTTTTCCCAAACACAGAATTCATGATTTACTTTGCAATCCCAGTTAAAGCAAAATTTCTGGTTGGAGGATATTTTTTATGGGAACTTTACAATAGTATTTATGTTACTCCCGGCGATAATGTTGCCCATTTAGCCCATGTAGGAGGTGCGATTGTGGGTGCCGCCATTATTTTATATTGGCGTAAAACAGACAAAAAGAATTTTTGGTAAGATGCAAACAGAACGCAATTTAATAGATGATTTAAAGCATCAGTTTAAACACGGGGGAATGACGATTCGTTTGATTATTCTCAACGTTGCAATTTTTCTATTGGTTCAAATCGCATTAGTATTTGGCAGATTGATTGGAGGTGAAGTTGATGTGATAATTAATTCAATTGTCAAGACAGTCTTTACATTGGACTCAAATATTTCAACGTTTATTTATCATCCTTGGGGTTTAATTACTTCAATTTTTGTGCAGCTTTCAATATTTCATTTGCTGTTCAATATGATATTCTTGTATTCTGCAGGAAAGTTTTTTGAATCGTTGTTTGATCAAAAAAGACTTGCGTATACGTACGTAATAGGTGGTATTTGTGGTGGTTTAATTGAATTAATTGCCCATTTTATTTTCCCGACATTGTCTTCGGATAACATTCCAATTGTTGGCGCATCCGCATCTGTCATGGCCATATTTTCTGCTCTAGCCTTTCATCGACCAAATTTGATGGTGAATGTGTTTAATTTATTTTCTATCCGCTTAATTTATCTTGCAGGTATTTTTATTCTGATTGATTTAGTATCTTTAGGAATTAAAGATGGAACTGCTCATTTTGCACATTTAGGAGGAGTTCTATTCGGAATGATTTCCGTTTATAATTTACAAAGTAGTTCAAATGTTATAAATCGTTTACAAATGTTTGGGGATGGAATTAAACGTTTCTTTCAAGCACTGTTCAGTTCAAATAAAAAACTGAAAGTAAAAAAAGGTGGAGCATATCAAAACCCTCGTTTTAAAACAGACGAAGAATACAATATTGAAAAGAAACAAAAACAAGCGAAAACGGACGCTATTTTGGATAAAATATCCAAATCGGGTTACGAATCACTAACAAAAGCAGAAAAGGAATTCCTTTTCAACCAAAGCAAGAATGGGTAACCTATTAAAGAAAATATTAAAATTCTCTTCGCTGATAAAAGTGTTGACCATTATTTGTTTGGTTGGCTTGCTGTTGGCGTACCTTGCTCCTTTTGTGCATCCAGCAACGTTTAAATTACTACCGTTTTTTGGTTTGGCCTATCCAATAATCTTAATCTTCACTTTCATCTTCTTAATCATCTGGTCGTTTGCAAAATCGAAATGGGCACTGATCACTTTAGGCGTATTGTTACTTGGTGGGAAGCTTCATTTTCGAATGATTGCGTTTGGTTCTGATAAAGACAATGTCCCAAGTGAAGAGCAAGTCTTAAACGTGATGAGTTACAATGTTCGCCTGTTTGATTTGTATTCTTCGGATTCTGAAAACCGATTCGATAAGCGCAATGCCATTTTTAGCTATATATACGAGTCAAATCCTGATATCATCTGCTTTCAAGAATTTTATCACCAGGATAAACCGACTTCATTCTCAACGCGTGATTCGTTGATTCAATTATTGGATATTAAAGATTACCATGAACGCTATGCGCATAAATTAAAAGGGCGCCAAAATTTTGGGGTTTGCGTATTGTCAAAGTATCCGTTAATAGCGAAAGGAGACGTTATGTTCTCAACTCAGGGAGAAAACGATTTCAACTATTGCATTTATGTCGATTTGGTAAAAAACCAAGATACATTTAGAATTTACAATGTCCATCTGCAATCTATTCGTTTGCAACAAGAAGATTATTCTGTATTCGAAGATGGAACTACAAAAACAGCAGATGATCGTTCGACAATTAAATTACTTATAGATAAGTTACGTATCGCCTATCCAAAACGTGCTGAGCAAGCAAGAACTGTTATGGAGCACGTTAAAACGTCTCCTTATCCAACAATTGTTTGCGGCGATTTCAATGATACACCAATGTCATATGCGTACAACCAGTTTAACCAATTATTGATTGATGCATTTAGAAATTGTTCTTCTGGAATTGGAACTACCTATGTTGGGAAGGTTCCAGCTGGTAGAATTGATTATATTTTCCATTCAAAAGATTTACAATCGAGCCATTTTGTGATTCAAGATGAAGCATTTAGTGATCATCGTGCAATTTCTTGTAAAATTTACAAAGACAGCTTGCAATAAAAAAGTATATTTGAAGCTATTAAATTTATACCATGAAACGTTTTTTTTCATTTCTCGCCCTTTCAATTCTAGTTGTTTCGACTTCTTGTTCGTCAACTGAACCTAAGTCAGAAGAAAAATCTGAAAAACCTGTTGAAGTTACAATCAACGGTGAATGGACTTTGTTCAAAGAACAAAAAAATGGTAAAATCCTTGATTCAAAAGGGAAGCCTACTGCTGTGAGTATTGAATTTGAAGCGAATGGCTATTATGTCTTTTTTGATAAAATCACCGACAAAAAAATGATTGATTCTGGTGTGAGCGAAATTCAAGAGCGTTACAAAGGACAATATAGTTTGAAAGGAACGGTTTTAAAAATGAATCACTTTGTAAATGACTCATTAATTACAGAAGAATTTGATGTTCAAAAGTTGACGGCTGATGAGTTGGTTTTAAAGAATAAGAATTCAAACCATGTAGAATATTATAAAAAGTAGAGGGCTGAGTCCTCTTTTTTTTGCTATGATCGTAGAAATTAACCCAAATAACATTGATAAACGTCTGATTCAGCAAGCTGTTGAAATCTTACAAAAAGGCGGAGTCATCATTTTTCCTACAGATACAGTTTATGCGATGGGCTGTGATTTGTTCAATAAAAAAGGATTGAACAATCTTGCAAAGTTGAAAGATATTAAACTGAGTAAAGCGAATTTTTCAATTATCTGTTCAGATTTGAGTAACCTATCAGATTACGTTAAACAAATTGATCGACCAACATTTAAGTTATTGAAAAACAGTCTCCCAGGACCTTTTACTTTTATTCTTACTGCAACCAATGAAGTTCCTAAATTGTTCGATAGCAATAAGAAAGAGATAGGAATTCGAATCCCTGATAATGAAATCATTCTAGAAATCGTTAGAGCACTTGGAAATCCAGTTGCAACAACTTCTCTTCACAATGATGAGGATCAAATCATGGATTATTTCGCTGATCCTTATGCGATTTACGAACACTGCGATGATACAGTTGAACTGATTATTGATGGTGGCTACGGAAATCTGGACGCATCGACTGTTATTGATTGTACTTCTGGCGCTCCAGTTATTGTTCGACAAGGAATTGGTCATTTGGATTTATGATTTGTATTCTAGATTGCGGAAGTTCAAAAGTGCCATACATTGAAGAAATGGTCGATGAATTTTGTGATTTCACTACCATTCCTATTTTAGAATTTTCAGAGGAACGTTTACAGGAATTTAAAGGTGTACTAATTTCAGGAGCTCCAATTCTCATTACTGAACAAAACATTTCAAGTTATTTAAAACAAGTTGAATGGATTAAATCCACTCCTATTCCTGTTTTAGGAATTTGTTTTGGCCACCAATTGATTGGTTTAACATTCGGAGCCTTCGGTTCCCGCATGAAAGAAGATCGTGATTGGCAAGTTATTGAAGCCTTTGAAGAATCAATTCTTTTTCAAAAATTACCGCAAGAAGTTGAAATGATGGAAGATCATTGTGAATCCATTTCTATTCCAGCAAATTTCAAGTTAATTGCCTCTTCAGATGCATGTGTAAATGAAGCAATGGAACATAATGAATTACCACTTTTTGGCATTCAATTCCATCCAGAAGTTTCAGGAAATCACGGTCGAATCGTCATTGAAAATTTCGTCAATTTCTGTTTAAACAGAGCCTAATTACTGTTTTTAACAATCAATGTTGAAAGAAATCTAATTCCTTCAGAATTTAACGCCTTCATTTAAACGATATTCGTAACATGGTATTAAGTAGATTTTGGTTAATAATTTTTATCTCTTCCATCGTTTTTGTGGTGGCAAGTTTGTTTACATCGAATCACTATTCAATCGATTACATGTTGAATGGAAAGAAAGATGATCCTGTTTTGGTAGGCGAAAAGTATTTGAATCAACTTCCGGTTGCGATTCAAGACTCGTTAAAAGCTTCTTCTGAAGGAACGTATGTCATTGCAAATACAGATAGCATGTTTGTCATGAAAAACAAAACTGTGACGATTTACAATGGATTTCAAAAATCAGATGGTTTATTAGAAACATGTAAAACAAGTTTGTTTGATTTAATTCTACCGTTAATTGCCTACTTAGCTTTCTTTAGTGGGATTATGCAGTTGCTAATTGACTCTGGAGCTACAGAACGTTTGG
>JBDKHH010000071.1:0-2534 GCA_039797785.1 Bacteroidota bacterium
TTGTATAACCAACTGCTGCATTTATTTGTGTGTATTCATCTGAACAACCAATCCAAGAGTTGTTACCAATCAATTTACACATAAAACTATTTTCAGCTTGAGAAGTACTTGTTGCCAAATAACCAACTCTACCAAAATAGGATTGAGTTGCAGCGTAATCTTTTCGTGGAAGCCAGTTTCCATTTGTTGAATAATATTCATAATAGTGACCATTCAATGGATTGTAGTATTTATTTCCTGCAATGAACGCCACTTTTCTACTTTCTGGGAAACACGTTGCCGAGGTAGTTTGTAAGCGAACAGTTCGCAATAAGGTTTGCCAATTTGCAGCTGTTGTCGATCCTGAGAACACTAAACTACGCGTTGTTGTATTAAATGCCGCAGCTGTTACACCAGAAGGAAGAGAACCCGTGTAGGATAAAATATCACCTGTTGTGTAACTATCAGTTATTGTAACAACGAAGCCGTTAATTGATCCATTTGATGTTACGTTCAAGTTTGGATCTACAAAAGTGGCTGTGTTATTTGTAATTGTATTTGTTGTAGAAGTTCCTGTCACGTCTACAGATGTTGCCGCTGATTGAGCAACCAAGTTCAAACTTGAAATGAAGATTAAGGACATCATCATCAAGGCTGTTTTTACGATCGAATTCGTTCGAAAAATAGTATTGGGTAAAAATAAATTTGTTTTCATGGTATTTGATTTAATGGTTAATGGTCAAAAATGACCTTTCGGATAATTGCAATAAATAGGAAGATTGACACATCTAAATCTTATACCTTTCTCCAATTTTCAACGGATGCCTTTCAATCGAATAATGTGATTTAGACGATAACAAGTTGTTCGTACTCATTTTCAAGTCAATTCTTTGAAAAAGAAGGTTTACAAAAAGTACTATTCCAGTAATGAATTGTTCAAATGATTCAGAGACATTCATTGATTCCATTTTCATTTGAAATGATTCATTCCAAGCAACAACTTGATGAAGTAACTTTTCATTAATTAATCTGCTAGGAACAGATTTTGCAATGGCATTTTTTGGTGGTTTCATGGTGTTTTTCTTAAATGCTTTCAGCTAAATACGTGCTTTCATTCTCAGCATAAAAAAAATCACAGCTATTCAATTGACATATTAGTAGAACTACTTAGAATGCCTTACACTCTTCCACCTAAACAGAGTCAATAATTGTATTTCAGAGGTAATGATTCATTGAAAACTCACTTGTATACAATTGAAACAACAACCTATTTTAATTTTTCGTAATTTCATCTTCAAATAATATTGAATTGAGAATCACATCACTAGTGCTACTTTGTATTTGTTCCTTTGCTCTTAGAAGTTTAGGTCAAGATGTGCATTGGTCACAATTCAATGACAATCAACTCTATCAAAACCCAGGACACGCCGGACATTTCAATGGCGATTATCGTTTTATCGCCAATTATCGAAATCAATGGAGAAGCGTTACTGTTCCTTTTAGTACATTTTCACTGTCGGCTGATACGCGTTTAAAGCAACTACCAAATTTGGGAATTGGATTGTCGTTCTTTAATGACGCCGTTGGAGATGGTAAATTGCGTACAATTGAAGTTCAAGGGAATGTTTCCTACTTATTCAAATTAACGCAAGACTCAACGCATATTCTTCGACCAGGAATCAATCTTGGAATGAATCACCGACAAGTTAACTGGGATCAGTTTTATTTTGATAATCAATTTAACGGTATCAACTATGACCCGTCTCTTCCGACTGGTGAAAATTATTCGACTGATCGTAAAACCAATTTCTCTGTAGGACTAGGAACCATTCATGAATACTATAAAAACAAGCGATTCAAAGTCATTAGTGGAATTGGATTTTACAATTTAAATCGCCCCAATCAAGGCTTTTATACGCAAGTCATTCCACGAGATATTCGCGTGAATGTGTTTTCGAAAGGATTATTCAAATTGGATCCAGATTGGGATTTGGTTCCTTCGCTACAATTCTCCGTTCAAGGAAAATACCGTGAATTGATTCTTGGATCTAGTGTAAAATATACCTTAATTGAAAAGGCTGGAAGTTATCGCGCCTTGTACGCAGGAATTTGGTTCCGCAATCGAGATGCTGGTTACATAAGTGTCGGCGTTGATTACCAAGATTGGTTTCTTGGCTTAAGTTACGATATAAACGTTTCGAAATTGGTGCCAGCAAGTAATGCCCGTGGTGGTTTTGAACTAGCAGCGCGTTATATTCTCAATCATTTTAAACCGAAAAAAATCGCACACCGCGTATGCCCAGATTATATTTAATTGTTGTCTTTTTCTTCACTTTAGTTGGTGGACTTCATGCACAATCGAAATTGGGTAGCTACTTAAAATATGCCCAAGAAAAATACGAAAAAGGCGATTATTACTATGCTGTTGAGTTGTATGAGAAAGCAATGACCCTCGATTCAAATTCTGTCTCCATATTGTGGAATTATGCTGAAACATTGAAAGCCTATAAAGATTATCGCAAAGCGGAATTTTATTACGGCAAAGTCTATGAGCG
>JBDKHH010000072.1:0-3293 GCA_039797785.1 Bacteroidota bacterium
TTTTTAACGTCTTCCGACTCTTCTCTTTTCATGTTTTTATTTTAAAAGATTTTAATCCTTTAAAATAGAACTTCATGAATTACCGATTTGATAGAATCGGTTTAGTTCAACTTATATATAACCGCTTTTTTTTGAGGCTTATATCTCAAATGGGGCGGATAACCCTCGTATTGTGAGGGCTACTAAAATTACAATTTATTTTAATTTCTTTTGCTTTTTCTCTCCTATTTGCCGAAAATTTTCAGAGGATATAATCGTTTTTCCCGTTTTTTTCTCCAATTCCTTGCGCGCATTTCCTGCAACCTCACCACCTTGTTTAGCAACTTTCTTGTTTTCTATGAATCCTGTTGGATTCTGCGTCTTTACAATTGCAGTTGTAGAGGCTTCACCTAACATTGAAAAGATTAATTCGAGATCCGACATATGATCACGGAGGTTTTCTCTCTTCAAACTTTTTACTTCTTTGTATTCAGCAGGTGTTAATCCAAATGTTGACTTAGATATTTGAGCCGTTAATATCGCATATTCTTTATGGGCTTTTACCCCTCTTTGAGACCATTCATCGGTAAGTTCCTCTCGAATTGCTATACTCCGCATTCTTTTTTCAATCCATTCCTCCGAATATCCTTTAAGCTTATAGGTTTCTCTCGTTCGTTGAATTGCTAATTCTGGATTTTCAATTTCATCAATTCGTTCAGAACCAACTTGTGCCAGCCAACGTTTGAATGGTTCAGCCTTTGGTGAAGGAATGGATTGAATGATGCGCAATAAACCTTTCGAATCCGAACACCCCATTTTTTGAAGGCCTCCTTTCGTTTCAACTTTAAGGGTAGGTACAAATTGTACCCATCCTTTTGAAAGTTCTGAATCCCTCATGCGCATGCGTTTAATATATTGCTTTGGATCTTTACTGTCTGTGAGTATTGCTATCACATCCTCCACAACAAAATACCACTTCTCTTCTGTTTCATTCCAAATAGAACGGATGTTCTTGCTTTCAAATAATTTTATAGTATTCATTAGTTAAATATAAGGTTTAATTTAATTCCAAATCGTCAAATGGACTTCGTATGTTTTGAATTTGCTTCGTACTAACATGTGTGTAAATCTCAGTGGTTTTACTGCTTTTGTGTCCCAATAAATCTTGAATGTATCTTAAATCAGTGCCACTTTCTAGTAAATGTGTAGCAAAACTGTGTCTCAACCAATGCATGGTTGCTGGTTTGTCAATCTTGGCTTTGAAAAGCGATTTTTTAAATACATTTTCTAAACTTTTCTCACTGTATTTACCACCATTTTGACCTTCAAAAAGATAATGTTTTGGTTGATAGCACTTGTAATAATCACGCAATAAAATCAGAATTTTAGGTGATAATGGTACGATTCTGTCTTTTTTTCCTTTCGCCATTCGAATAACAACAACCATTCTTTTTGAATCAATGTCAAGCTTAGTTAAATTCAATAATTCACTCCTCCTTAAACCGCAAGAATAAATCATTGATAACATGGCGCGATGTTTTAAATTATAGGGTGCGTCAAGAATTCTCTTCACCTCCTCCTTACTCAACACATTCGGTAGTGTTTTCTCCTTTTTCGGACGATGAACCAATTCCACATCAAACTTGGTCTGATGCATCGAACGGTAAAACAACTTAATACCATTCACTACTTGATTCTGGTAGGAAGATGAAAAACCGTTCTTAAGAATGTAATTGTTGTTGAAATCAATTAAATCTTCATTTTCAATTTCTTCGACCTGCTTCGACGAAAAATAACGCAGAAAGATGGCAAATGTATCGGTATACACTTTAATGGTGTTTGGACTGTAACGCCTGGATTGCAACCAGTTCCGAAATGCTACCAAGGCTTGTTGTTTTTGCTCGCTAAGAGGCTGTAGAAAATCAGAAGGTTGTAATTGTTTTCTTTTTCGTTCAACGGAAGCTAAAGGAAAATTCACTGTTTCTATTTTGGCGATACCTTCAAACAATGGACGCAATTCATCCAAGCTGATGGAACTCGTTTCAAATACCCATGCGCGTTCGGTCGTATTCCATCGTGTAAAGGGCAATTCACGGAAGATTGAATAAAACTGTTTGTTGAACGAAAACGTTGCGTAATAATAGGTTTTTAAGCCAATTTCTTGGCGGTTTAGGTTTATAATCGGTATCATCTTTTATCAATTTTCACTTTAAGTTAGTGAAAAAGTTGATTTAAAAAAATAGGAAACAAAAAAAATCCGCCCCGGAAACCGAGGCGGACAAGTTTACTTTTTTTACGAAGCAGCGCCGATGTCGATGTCGCTTTCAGGCGGCTGTTTTGCAGCGTTTTTCTTTTCAATCACGATGCGTGCACTTTTGTAGTCGGCGAAGAATTCTGGTTGTTCTACTGAAATTAAACGTGCTAATATGTCTAATTTGTTTTTGAACAAGTCGTTGATTTCTTTTTTCAACTTCTCAATGCGTGCTGTTAAGAATTTACGCTCAACAATTCCCATGCGCACTGCCACTAATTGATCTTGGAACTCTTCGTATAAGTCCATAAACGCTAGAATTTTATCGCTAGAAACACCGTAAGCCGCTACTTCTGCTTCGTTTTCTGTGACCAATTCGTAGATCGTTGCCATACGAATACTCAATTCCAAACGTGTCATTTTCGCCAATTTAACTGCTGTAAATTTTAGCTTTTCGGCAATATCATAACGCTTTGTTTCGTAAGCATACACCACCAATCCGTCACGTAAAATCATTGCTTTTTTCACTAATTCGCTAATGAAAGCATCGCGTTCGGAAACAATCCCTGCCACGATATTTGCTTGTTTAACGGAAGCGGTATTCAAATCTTCAAAGAGCGCATTGAATTGCTCAACTCCTAAGACCAAGGCTTGGTTTTCGGACCAAACTGCTTGGTGCTTGTCAAATGTTTGTCGTACGGCATCGTACATACGCACATTACTTTTTGTACTTTTTTTCATTGTGTTGTTTTTTTTACCCGGCAACGTTACCGAGTCGCTTGGGAACCAATTATCGAAGTATGTGCCAAACTTTTTGATTTCCAGTGGCTTTTAACATCTTTTAAGGCAAATGTTAAGGTTTAGTTATAAGTGGTTTTGCGGTGTAACTTTAGGGGGTGATACACTTTTCAACGCCGAAGGTCCCGCATTTCGGGGCAGAGTCGATGGAGGACGGAGAGATCGCGGAGAGGGCGCTTCGCTTTTTTATAGCCACGCTCATTGGGGGAAAATGACCTTCCTTCTCGTTACAAATGACACACCCGCAGGTGAAATATGACCTTCT
>JBDKHH010000073.1:0-7470 GCA_039797785.1 Bacteroidota bacterium
GCAAAAATCTATTCCTTCCAGCTCAAATTCTTCCGAAACTTTCAGGTAAAAATTTCTATGACCACGAAATAGTTGGATTCAAGGTGATTGATGTCAACTTTGGTGAAGTAGGAGTGATGGAGTCAGTAATTGATTTGTCTGTGAATCCATTGTTGCAAATCATGAATGGTTCAAAAGAGGTGCTTATTCCACTTATCGATGGAATGGTACAAGAGGTTGATCGTAAGAAAAAGACGCTAACGATCAATGCCCCAGCTGGTTTGATTGAATTGTATTTAGGGTAGAATTAATCATTTCTTAATTAGTAAATTCAACTAATTGTTAATACATTTGAGTGTAACACAACTTTTACACCATGAAAACGACCTTCTATTGTTTCTTTTTTCTATTTCTTTTTAATAACAGTTTTTCTCAGTCAAATGAGTTTGCAAATCGATTTGTATTGGTAAACTTAAATTTGGATGCAAGAGATATGGTTTTGGACTCTGAGAATGGAGTTATTGTTGTTGGAAATGTTGAATTTGAAACTGGTTTTATTGCAAATATTGATCAAGGAGGAAATTATATTTGGTCAAAACAATTGTCTAATCCAACTAACAATTTTACACTAAACAAGGTTTTAAAATTGAAAGATTCAACATTTGTCGTGGTTGGATCAAATTATAACTCTATCGTGAATAGGTTTGGAGCGGTATGTATTCGTTTTAACAGTATTGGGGATACGCTTTGGGTTAAATCCATCGATAATAATTCAGTTTCACCGATTCATGCTTATGACGTAATTCAACTTCAAGATTCAACTGTCTTGATTACAGGGGAAATTGAGGGGGAAGCTTCTTTTGCTGTTAACCTGGATGAGTTTGGAAATAAAATTTGGGGTAAATCATATAAGTATGACTCCGCATTTTCGCAGAATATTTTTAAATTATTCTCTGTTGAACAGCAAAATAATCATGATTTGATATTTTGCGGAAATAGCGGTGAAACTAATGGTCTAAATTTTGGATTTGTTTTGAAAACTGATGTTAATGGAAACTTTATTGATTCTAAAACATTTTCCTCGAATTTCGGACGCGATTTTGCTGATTTATTGATTATTGATTCAAGTTATGTTTTCTTAAACGGAAACGGAACTGGGGGTGTCCTTAAAACAGATTTTTCGTTTAATATTCTTTGGGATAAAGTCTATTCTAATTTATACTCTTTTCAGAATAATCCGAATGAATATTGCAAAAATTTTCAACTTGTTCAATTATACGATTCTACCATTCTAATTGGGTCGCACAGTGAATACGGTGGCGCAATCACACAAATAAATAGCAATGGAGGAATCTTAAAAGCAAGTGAAATTGAAGGACAATCTATTAAAGCAGTCGAGGGTCAAGATAGTAGTCTTTTTATTTTGATGAATGGACCAATATTAGGAGTAAAAACATTGTGGCTAAATCATTTTGGAATCTCAAAAGTTGATAGTCTTGATGCAAATAATTTATGTTTGTACAATACTAATACAAATTCAATAGATGTTGTTTCTGATCAATTCGACAATGTAATCACAGTTGAAAATGATATTGATGTTTTTGAAACACAAACATTAGTGTCTTTTTTTGAAATCGATCAATATTTAGGTTGTGTAATTCATTTGGGGGGGATAAACGAAGAATTTCAATCACATTTCAACGTCTTTCCAAACCCATTCACGAATGAAATTAGCATCGAGCGAACAAAAAATGATGCAGAACAATATGAGATATCTGATTATTCAGGAAGAATCGTTGTAAAAGGAACACTCATTGGTGTTGAATCAACTATCAAAACGACGAATTTAGAGAACGGATATTTTTTCATTAAAATCGGGAATTCTTCAAAAAGTATTCTAAAAATTAATTGATAAAATGTCGATTTTTCAGTTCAAACATTTTTCTGTTTCTCAATCCAATTCAGCACTAAAAGTTGGAACGGATGCCATGGTGTTAGGTGCCTTGATAGAAACAACGAACGAAAAATCAGCACTTGATATTGGAACGGGAACAGGCGTTTTAGCCTTAATGTTAGCCCAGAAAAATTCGACGATTTTAGTTGATGCCATTGAAATTGATGCAGCTTCTTGTGTTGATGCCAATCTTAACTTTTCAAATTCTAATTGGAAAGAACGCCTAACTTTAATTGAAGGTGGTTTTTTAGATTATTCCTTCTCGAATCAATATGAGCTTATAGTGTCAAATCCACCGTTTTATGTTGATGGTTTGGCAAGTGCAGATGAGCGAACCAACCAAGCTAAGCATTCAAACGAATTGAATTTTGAAACGCTTTTTAATCGCGTGAATCAGTTACTTTCTTCGGAAGGAACCTTTTGGTTAATCTACCCTTTTGAAACACATGCCTTCGTGGAATCAATTGCACGTGAAAATGAAATGTTTCCTTCTCAATTAATTGAAATTCAAGGAAAACCAAATCGGCCTACACGTATGGTGGCTTGTTTCAATAAAATTGCCTCACCAATCAAGTGCGAAATCTTTGTAATTCGTGACGAAGAAGGCAATTATTCTCCAAACTACATTGAGGCAACGCGTGAATTTCATTCAAAAAAAATCGTCCGTTAATTTCGTTCATTATCAGTGAGTTAATACACTGTTCATAAAAGAATCAGATTTTTTTAAAATTATCTCACTTTTTTGGTCGCTAAGACAAAAGGAAAGAATAAATTTGCACGTGTTTTTTTAACGTTCTTTAAGAATTATTTCAATTCTGAATGTAACTTAAGTAGAAAAGACGGACATTTTTAGAGGATTAAATTGATTAAGAAATGAAATCAACAGGAATCGATTATTTACCAATATTGCTTCAGATCGGAGTGGTAGGTGGTTTTGTTGCGTTTGTATTGTTCATTACGCACTATCTTGGGCCACGCCTGAAATCAAAGAAAAAAGACGCAAACTGGGAGTGTGGTATCGAATCACAAGGAGATGCACGTTTTCCTGTGTCAATTCGCTATTTCATGACGGCGATCTTGTTCGTTTTGTTTGATGTTGAGGTCATTTTCTTCTATCCGTATGCAGTTAATTTTAAAGCATTAGAACTAGAAGGCCTTTTAGCTGTTATACTATTTGTAGCCTTTTTCTTAATTGGCTTTTTCTATGTACTTAAAAAAGGAGCATTAGAATGGGAAAAATAGAAGATTTACAAGTAATCAATGGTGAAGGATATCAGCTTTCATCTCTTGAAAAAGTTGTAGCGAGTGCACGTGCCAATTCAGTTTGGCCTTTGCCGTTTGCAACCTCTTGTTGTGGTATTGAATACATGGCAACAATGGGAAGTAACTACGATTTAGCGCGTTTTGGAATGGAGCGTATGTCGTTCTCTCCTCGTCAAGCAGATTTATTAATTGTAGCGGGAACAATCTCGAAAAAATTAGCACCTGTTTTAAAACAAGTGTATGAACAAATGGCTGAACCGAAATGGGTGCTTTCTGTTGGTGCATGTGCTAGTTCAGGAGGTATTTTCGATACATATTCTGTTTTGCAAGGAATTGACCGTGTAATTCCAGTGGATGTTTACGTTCCGGGATGTCCACCACGACCAGAACAAATCATTGACGGAATTATGAAAATTCACGAAATGGTGAAACATGAATCGTTAAGAAGAAGATATTCAGATGAATATAAATCATTGTTGAATTCATACAATATTGAAAACAATGAAGAGTAAATTGACCAACGAACAAGTAGCTGAACGTTTGCAAAAACAGTTTGGTGAGCACATCAAATCGGTGGAAACACCTTACGATTTCTTGACAATCGAAGTGGATGCTGCGAAATTATACGATATCATTTTTTGGTTGAAAACAGATAGCGAATTGCAAATTTCGTTTTTAACGAATTTAGGCGGTGTTCACTATCCAGACAGCGAAGGAAGTGAGTTTGCTATTGTTTACCATTTACAAAGTATGGTGAATAATTTCAGATTGCGTTTAAAAGCATTCGTTTCGAAAGAAAATACTGAAGTAGATTCAATCGTAGATATCTATGCTGGAGCGAATTGGATGGAGCGTGAAACATTTGATTTTTACGGAATCACATTCAATGGTCACCCAGACATGAGAAGAATTTTAAATGAAGATTCAATGGATTACTTCCCAATGCGTAAAGAATACCATTTGGAAGATGCAACCCGTGAAGATAAAGACGACCGTTTCTTCGGTAGATAAAATTGCAGAGTTATGAGTAATTGGATGGAAGAAAAATTGCACGATTCAGGTCACATTGAGAAATCAACTGAGACAATCGATGGCGATATAGCAACATTGAATCTTGGGCCAACGCACCCTGCAACCCACGGTATTTTCCAAAATGTATTGAAAGTAGATGGAGAAAAAATTCTTTCTTCTGAACAAACAGTTGGATATATTCACCGTGCATTTGAAAAATTAGCGGAAAGAAGACCTTATAACCAAATTACACCAATCACTGACCGTTTGAACTATTGTTCATCGCCAATCAACAACATGGGTTGGGAAATGACGGTTGAAAAATTGATTGGTGCTGAGATTCCAAAACGTGTTGAGTACATGCGTGTAATCATCATGGAATTAGCGCGTATTGCAGACCACTTGGTGTGTAACTCGGTAATTGGTGTAGATACTGGAGCGTTAACTGGATTTACGTATGTATTCCAAGAGCGTGAAAAAATCTATGAATTGTACGAAGAAGTGTGTGGAGCACGTCTTACAACAAACATCGGTCGTATCGGTGGTTTCGAAAGAGATTTCTCGCCAACATTCTACAAAAAATTAGACAATTTCTTAAAAACGTTCCCGAAAGTATTCAACGAGTTTGATTCACTTTTGTCACGTAATAGAATTTTCATGGATCGTACGATTGGAGCAGGACCTATTTCTGCGCAACGTGCGTTAGATTATTCGTTTGTTGGACCAAACTTGCGTGCAGCAGGTGTTGATTACGATGTACGTGTAATGAATCCATATTCGTCTTACGAAGATTTCGATTTCATCGTTCCAGTTGGAACACAAGGTGATACATACGATCGTTTTCAAGTTAGACAAGAAGAAATTCGTCAAAGTCTTCGCATTATTGAACAAGCGTACAAAAATCTTCCAGAAGGAAGTTATAAAGCAGATATTCCTGAGTTCTATTTACCTCCGAAAGAAGAGGTGTACAATAACATGGAAGCCTTGATTTATCACTTCAAAATTGTGATGGGAGAAACGCCAATTCCTGCTGGTGAAGTTTATCACAGTGTGGAAGGCGGAAACGGTGAATTGGGGTATTACCTAATTTCTGATGGTGGACGTTCACCTTACCGTTTACAATTTAGAAGACCTTGTTTTATTTACTACCAAGCATATCCTGAAATGATTACCGGTCAAAATATCAGTGATGCTGTATTGACTTTGAGTAGTATGAATGTTATTGCCGGTGAATTAGACGCATAAGTTATGAGTAATACACACGTAGATTTAAGCAAAAGACATAGCGAAAAGCCAACGTTCAGTGCAGAAAAAATGGCTGAAGTTCAAGCGCTGATTGCTACTTATCCTGAAGGAAAAAGTAAAAGTGCGTTGATTCGTATTTTGCACATTGCAGAAGAAGAATTTGGTGGATGGTTAAGTATCGAAACAATGGATTACGTTGCTGAGATTCTGAATATTCAACCAATCGAAGTATACGAGGTTGCAACATTCTATACGATGTTCAATCTTGATCCAGTTGGAAAACATGTATTTGAAGTATGTCACACAGGTCCTTGTATGATCAGTGGAAGCGACAACATCATGGATTACATCCAACAAAAATTGGATATCAAAGTAGGTGAAACAACAAAAGACGGAATGTTTACATTGAAAACGGCTGAGTGCTTAGGTGCTTGTGGTTACGCTCCTATGTTGCAATGTGGTAAAAAATTCCACGAACACCTTACGAAAGAAAGAGTAGACGAAATTATTGCAGCTTACCGTTCAGGTGAGATGCCTAAATAGTTATTAAAGAAAATTGTGTTTGCAAAAAATGATTAAGATTTAGGCGGAGTACTCATTGAATTCACGGAGTTTACAAATGTAAATGAGTAGAGTTCAATGGAACGACAACGACAAGATTAATTATTTTTTAAACACATAATAAGAAAGTAAGAATGGCGAGAAAGTTACTTTTAGAGCATGATGATGTACCAGGAATCGAAACCTTTGAAGTTTATCGTAAACTGGGTGGATATCGTTCTGTAGAAAAGGCATTGAAAACGATGTCTCCGGAACAAATTGTTGAGGAGGTTCAAAAATCAGGATTAAGAGGTCGTGGTGGAGCAGGTTTCCCTACAGGAATGAAATGGTCATTTTTAGCAAAACCAGAAGGTGTTCCAAGATACCTTTTGTGTAACGCGGATGAGAGTGAGCCAGGAACATTCAAAGACCGTTATTTAATGGAAAAAATTCCACACAAATTAATTGAAGGGATGATTGTTTCAAGTTTTGCACTTGGAGCAAATTTGTCGTTCATTTATATCCGTGGTGAATATATGTGGGTGTTAGAGATTCTTGAAAAAGCAATCGCTGAGGCTTACGCAAATGGTTTCTTAGGAAAAAATATCCTTGGTTCTGGTTACGATTTAGATTTACGTGTTGCTCCAGGTGGAGGTGCGTATATCTGTGGTGAAGAAACTGCATTGATCGAATCATTGGAAGGAAAACGTGGTAATCCACGTATGAAACCACCATTCCCAGCTGTTAAAGGTTTGTGGGGATGTCCTACTGTTGTGAACAATGTCGAAACAATCGCTGCTGTTGTTCCAATTATAAACGACGGTGGAGAAGAGTACGCAAAAATCGGACTTGGAAAAAGTACAGGTACAAAATTAATTTCTGCTAGTGGTAACTTGGTTCGTCCAGGTGTTTACGAGATTGAAATGGGAATGACTGTAGAAGAATTTATCTATGGTGATGACTGGTGTCGTGGAATCGCAAATGGCAAGAAAATGAAAGCGTGTATTCCTGGAGGTTCTTCAGTTCCAATTCTTCCTGCTCACTTGATTACAAAAACAGCGGCTGGTGAAGATCGTTTGATGACCTACGAAAGTTTGTCTGACGGTGGTTTCGCAACAGGTTCAATGTTGGGTTCAGGTGGATTCATTGTGTTCGATGAAGACCAATGTATCGTTCGCAATACGTGGACTTTCGCTCGTTTCTACGCACACGAATCATGTGGACAATGTTCACCATGTCGTGAAGGAACAGGTTGGATGGAAAAAGTATTGAACCGTTTGGAGCATGGACAAGGAAATATGCGTGATATCGATTTATTGGCTGAAATCAACAAGAAAATCGAAGGAAACACTATTTGTCCACTTGGTGATGCTGCGGCATGGCCAGTAGCGGCTGCAATTCGTCACTTCCGTGAAGAGTTCGAATGGCACGTTACAAATCGTGAAGAATCACAAACAAGAAACTACGGTATGCTAAAA
>JBDKHH010000074.1:0-11915 GCA_039797785.1 Bacteroidota bacterium
TTTGATTGAGAAGGCGTAGGAGTATTGAACATAAAATTTGTTGCAGTTCCGTCGGTTAATTTCCCAACAGACATGTCTGGTTCTAAATTCGGAACAACCAACGAATCGATGATTAATCCTGTAGGATCAGATAGATAAACTGTTTCCCCAGCGGTTGCAATTGAAAAATTGGTATTGAAAAAGAAGGAATTTGCTGCATTTTGAAAGAACGGATGTGTTGTTCCATTGTAATAAATCGTCGGTTGATTGAATCCAAATGTCAAATAAGGAATCAATGACATATCTGATGAAGTAGTTGAACTATTGTGCACTTCAACCGCTAACACATTTAATCCATTGGTCAAAAGCGATTGAATTGTCGCGAAATCCAATACATACGACGTTATGATACCACCTTGATACAATGTTGCTTCATGATCTGCAGACAATTCATCCCAAGCTGGAGGATTCCCAGCAACTCCCGAACGCGCAATTTCAACGCCATTCAAGTAAGCAACAAATCCATCGTCATAATCAATATCAAAAATCGCCGCTTTAATGGCTGAAACATCTGCAACGGTAAATACTTTTTTCGCGTAAATGGAAGTAATTGGTCCTGCTAAATTAGTCACATCATCTCCATCTCCATATCCAATACTCAAAGGAGCGGCAGTCCAAGTTACTGTTGAAAAGGAAAGTGTATTCCAGTTTGCTGGTAAGTTAGAAGTTGGAATTGTATATTGCCACGTATCATTTGCGAAAACTGCTGTTTCATAATGATTGACTACGTTCGTATCTGACTGTCCTGATGCTAAAACTGTTAAAAAGCCATTTGCGGAAAGGTTATAATTCGGGAATTGCCATTTCAGTGGAACAGCAGGATCATCCGACAAACCATAGCCTCCTAAATCAACATTTGTAGTGCCAGAATTGAACAATTCAATCCAGTCAGGACTTGAACCGTCTGACTGTACAAGTGTTGTCCCGTTTGCATTAGAGACTTCATTCACAAATACTTGAGACCAAGAAATAGTTGAAATAAAAACACAAAGTAATAGTACGAGTTTCATATTTTAGCAGTTTAACGCTACAAAATAATCAATTTAATCATGCTAAAAAAGCCGTATATTAAGTTTATGTTAATGGATTAAAGCAAACCTTGAAATGCTAATCTTGTATCCAACCGCAAATTCGCTTATCATCTGAGGCTGAAACAAAAGTTGTTTCGTTAATTTCTTGAAGTACATTCACTGAATGGCGATGACCTTTTTGTTTGATATCCAACCGTTGAATACTGGATAAATCTGTAAGTTCCCAAAGCTTCACCGTTTTGTCTCGACTTGCTGAAATGAGGTAATTCGTTGAAGGAATAATTTTCAAATCGTATACAACAAAATTGTGTGCTGGAATGCTTTTCAAGCGCTGTTCTTCACGCCAATTCCAGTGACTAATGTGTGCATCTTTACCACCAGAAAAAAGTTCATTTTCATTTAGTGGATGGAAAACGATCGCCGTTGTTCCACCTTCATGTGCTTGGAACGTATGGATTTCGTTAAAATACGACGTTTCAAAAATACGAATCGTTCCATCTTGGCACGCCAAAGCAAAGTGCTTTCCATAAGCATCAACTGAAATCCGTCTGATTTTCCCACAATCAAGCGGAAGGTAAATCAATAGTTCCAAATTCGAGGAATCCCAAATGGCTAAATTACCATCCGCATCTGCGGTATAAAACTGCTGTTTCTCTGAATTTTCTACGATGCAAAACAAGGCTTTCGTGTGTTGCTTGTAGAATTTCACCTCTACCCGATTGATTAGATCAAACAGATGCAAATCTCCACTTGACAAGCCAACAGCAAGCATAGTGTTTTGCTTCAACAAAGCAATTGAATAAACAGGAAAATCAAATTTTATAGCAAAACGATCTTGTTCGCCTGTTTCAATATTCCACCGTGCGACATAGTGATCAGCGCTTGCTGAGTAGATAAATTGTCCGTCGAAAGCCAAAGAATAGATTCCTGCTCCGTGACCAGAAAATTCTTTGAATTTATGAAACATTACTCTGCTTCTTCGTCAATATCAGCTTCGTCATTCACTTGTTTCAAGCGCTCTGCATAATCAGAAGGTAAGAATTCGAAGAACGTATCTCCGCGTAAACCTAGACGTAAACATTCCAATGGAATCATGTCGTTGTGACCAATATTTCCCAAGTTTACTTCAGCACCAAACAATTTAATAAACCAAACTTGTTGATTTTTTTGAGGAGCTTCCCATAAAATACGTTCCGGAGCAATCTTCGCAATGATACGGTTGATTAACAAAGTGTGCGCCGTACCGTTTGGTCTAAATACACCAACATTCCCAGCTTCACGTCCTTCAGCAATCACTTTCCAGCTACCTGCTTCAAGTTCCGTACTCATCATTTTGATCCATTTCGCTGGAGAAATAAGAATTCCTGCATCTTTTGAACCAACCTCTGACATTACAGTGCGATCTTTAGCAATACGCTGAATCAATTCACATTTCTCGTCATGATTGATGATAATAGATCCGTCAGAAATTTCTGCAAGGTCCAATTTGAATTTATCCAATAATCGAAGGTAATCTTCAAACTTATTTCGTGCGTAGAACGCTTCAAACAAGGTTCCACCAAAATACGGTTGAATATTCGCTTCTTTGTATAAATCAATTTTCTTTTGCAAATCGTTTGTAACGAACGCAGTACCAAATCCAAACTTAACGATGTCCGTCAAATGTCCCGATGCTTCAATAAAGTTTGTTGCTTCAGTTAAGCTTAAACCTTTGTCCATCATCATGGTAACACCTTTTTGACGTGGTTTTGCGCTTCTTTCTGGTATAAATGGTAATTCGAAATTCATATGCTTTAAATTCATTGGGTCAAATGTACAAATTCTTGCACACTTGTGAGGCTTGGATTGATTTCAAATATCTCCTTTGCCTTGTTTATATCTTTTTCAACACAATCAGTAAACTTAACGATTGCCTCTTCTTTACGTCCTAATTGCCACAATAGATTTACTTCCAACACTGCTCCAATCTTGTTTCCTCCAATTTTTTCGTTGAATTCCACTAAATAAGCATACGCTTCTAACACCGAATTCTCAGTCAACAATTCAATGTAATTGGTCAAACATTCCTCATCGGTTGGATCCAATGCCAACGACAATTGGTAATATTCTTCTGCTTGGGTTAGATCTTCCAATTTCTCGTACGCTCCTGCCAATACGTGATAAATTCCAGCATTTTCAGGATCTAATTCAGCTGCTTTATGCAACAACACCAAGCCTTCTTTGGTTCTTCCTTCTAAATCTTCAATGATTCCGAGTCCTAACCAAGCATCCGGTAACAATGGTGCAATTTCAATACTTCTGCGGTAATATGTTTTTGCCGTTTCCAATTCATTCAATTGTTCGTGCGCTTCACCGATATAACACAAAGCCATTGGATCTTCTCCGTCCAACTCCATGCATTTTTGGAATTGTTCAATGGCATCTTTGTATTTTTCTTGCGATAAGTAAGCATTTCCCAAATTGAAATAAACAGGACCAAACTCTTCATTGATCAAGACACAATAATCGTAAGCCCAAACTGCTTTCTCGAAATCGTCTAATTTTGAATAGGCGTTTCCTAGATTATACCAAGCGGTAAATGAGTAAGGATTTTCATCGATGAAACCAGAATAACATTTAATAGCATTCTCGTATTCACCCAATTGATCATAACAAAAGGCAATTTCATAAATCGCTCCTTCGTTGTGTGCATTGTATTTGATTGCTTCTTTTAAAACGGCAACGGCATTTTTGTAATCATTGGCATTTTCATATTCCATTGCCAAATCCAAGTAAATTTCATCGCGGTCTTCTGGTTCCGATAAAACCAGGGCCTCTTTGAAATATTTAATGGCATTTTTACTATCGCGCAATTGACTAAATATCGACGCTTTGGTCAATAAAAATTCACAGGAAGGTGTTTCCCATTTTTCAATTGCTGATAAAATATGAAGTGCTTCTTTCAATTGTCCAATAGCTGAAATTGCTTGCGCTTTTCTCAAATGGAACAAAGGATTATACGAAAATTGTGAAATAGCGTGATCCGCACACGTTTTCGCCTTGGTATATTGACTATTGATAAAATAATGATCAATCAATGCCTCCAAACGATCACTGTCCAAAAACCCGATAGATTCTCCCTTCAAATGCGCTTCAAAACGCTCCAAATCCTCACTGAGGTTTCCCTCAAAATATTCTTCGTCTTCGTCGTCAAACATAACGTGAACTTTATAACTGAAAAGGTACTACTTTTCAAATTCTCAACCAACTTTTGGTTGAATTGTTTTCAACAACAAATAAACACCTTGCACTCAATGAAGAATGCAAGGTGCTCAAAAGTGCTATAAACACTAATTATTTTCCTGAACGCTTGCGCTCAGATTCTTTCAATAAAATTTTACGAATACGTAGATTTTCAGGTGTTACTTCAACATATTCATCTCCTTGAATATATTCTAAACACTCTTCCAAACTAAATATTTTCGCTGGTGCTAAACGTACTTTCTCATCCGCTCCTGACGAACGCATGTTCGACATTTTCTTCGTTTTAGTAACGTTTACACACAAATCACCTGCACGTGAATTTTCACCGATTACTTGTCCTTCGTAGATATTCTCATTAGGATTAATGAAGAATTTACCACGATCTTGTAAGTTATTCAACGAGAAAGGTATTGAAGTACCTTGCTCTAATGAAATCATCGATCCATTTTGACGACCAGGAATCTCACCTTTGTACGGTTGGTATTCCAAGTAACGGTGCGTCATAATTGCTTCACCAGCAGTTTGTGTTAACAAGTAGTTACGTAAACCAATGATTCCACGAGATGGAATTTGGAATTGGATCACCATACGTGTTCCTTTTGGCTCCATGTTTGTCATTTCACCTTTACGTTTTGTAACTGCTTCTACAGCTGTTCCAGAGAATTCTTCCGGTAAATCGATTGTCAATTCTTCAACTGGCTCACATTTTTTACCATTAATTTCACGGTAAATAACTTGAGGCTGACCAACTTGCAACTCATATCCTTCACGACGCATTGTTTCAATCAAAACCGATAAGTGCAAAACTCCTCGACCAGAAACGATCCATTTGTCTGCTTTATCAGTTGCATCAACACGCATTGCTAAGTTTTTCTCTAACTCTTTCGTTAAACGCTCTTGAATGTGACGAGACGTAACTTTTTTACCTTCTTTACCAAAGAATGGTGAATCATTGATTGAGAACAACATGTTCATTGTTGGCTCATCCAATTGAATCGTATCCAATGGTTGTGGATCTTCGAAGTCACATACACAATCACCAATTTCAAAACCTTCGATTCCCGTAATCGCACAAATATCACCTGCTTGAACAGATTCCACTTTTTCGCGTGCTAATCCAGAGAATACGAATACTTCTTTGATACGGTGTTTTTCTTGTGTTCCGTCACGTTTTTGCAAGATAATCTGTTGATTTTCTTTAATTGTCCCACGACGTAAACAACCGATAGCGATTCGTCCAACGTATGTTGAGAAATCCAATGAAGTGATCAACATTTGCGTGTTTCCTTCTTCAATTTTTTTCGGTGGGAAATATGTTAAAATCTCATCTAAAAGTGGAGCAATTGTGTCAGTAGGTTGTTTCCAATCAGTTGACATCCAACCGTTTTTCGCAGAACCATAGATTGTAGCGAAATCCAATTGAGTTTCATTTGCATCCAATTCAAACATTAAATCGAATACTTTTTCATGAACCTCTTCAGGTGTACAGTTTTCTTTATCCACTTTGTTAATTACAAGAAGTGGTTTCAACCCTAATGAAAGTGCTTTACCTAACACGAAACGTGTTTGAGGCATTGGACCTTCAAAAGCATCTACTAATAAACAAACACCATCAGCCATGTTTAATACACGTTCCACTTCACCACCGAAATCGGCGTGTCCTGGTGTGTCAATAATATTGATTTTTGTTCCTTTATAATAAACTGAAACGTTTTTTGATACGATGGTAATTCCACGCTCACGTTCCAAATCATTATTATCCATGATTAATTCACCAGTTGGACGATCACGTTCATTTAAAACGGCTCCAGCTTCAATCATTTTATCTACCAAGGTAGTCTTACCGTGGTCAACGTGTGCAATAATTGCAATGTTTCTGATTTCCATACAGATTATACGAAATGCTTAATTAATTTATTTTTTGTTGAACGGTTTACCGAACGATCTTGGACGACTTCCACCAGCGCTACTTCCACTTTCTCTGCGTGGAGCTGCATCTCTGTTGAAACTACCTTCGCGACGTGGACGATCTTCTCTACTTCCAGCATCACTTCTTGTACCACGATCACGACCTGCGTCACGATCACGTCCACCATCTCTATCACGACTGAAACCACCTTCACGACGATTTCCACCATCACTGCTGCGCGGAGCACGATCTCTGCTTCCTTGGAATTTTCCTCCAAAAGAACCACCATCTCTGCGTCCACCGCCGCCACCGCCACGGTTTCCACCTCCACCAGATTTCGCTTTTGTAATTTCAATGCTTACTGAATGACCTTCGTAATCAGCACCATTTACTTTTTTCAAAATATTATCGGCGTATTCGTTATCCGCTTCAAAGAACGAATAAGAAGTCATGATATCAATTCTACCAACGTTCGCAGATTTCAATCCTGTAGCATCACATACTAAACGTAACAAACCACCTGGATTCAAACCATCACGACGACCGATGCTTACGAAGAAACGTGTTTTACCACTTTCTGTTTCATCACCTTTGCGATCACGGCGTCTTGAACGATCTTCCATTCCACGATCATCACCTTTACCTGCAGTAGCATTTAAATCTCCTGCACGTTCGTAATATTCAATGAAACGATTGAATTCAGTAGAAACGAAATGTTTAATCGCTTCTTCTTTCGACATACTTTCGAATTCAGCCATAATAGTTGGCATAAATTTCTCGATGTCTTTTTCACGTACATCCGTTGCGATTACCTTGTTGATTAATTTCATCAACTGGATTTCACAAATTTCTTCAGCATTTGGAACAGTTCCTAATGTGAATGTTGTACGCATTTGTTTTTCAATTGCACGAATTTTACCGCTTTCACGTGTATTGATCAATACCAATGATTCACCTTTACGTCCCGCACGAGCTGTACGACCACTTCGGTGAGTGTAGTTTTCAATATCGTCTGGTAAATTGTAATTGATAACGTGTGTAATATTATCAATATCCAAACCACGTGCAGCAACGTCTGTTGCAACCAAGATTTGAATATCTTTTTTACGGAAACGGTCCATTACGCGGTCACGTTGCACTTGTGATAAATCACCATGTAACGGTTCAGCAGAATAACCTTCTTTACCTAATTTTTCAGCAACTGTAGCAGTTTCCTGTCGTGTACGACAGAAGATCAATCCATAAATTTCAGGATTGAAATCAATTAATCGTTTCACACCAGCATAACGATCTTTCTCTTTCACAACATAATAGATGTGGTCGATGTTTTCGTTACTTTGATTTTTGTGTCCGATCGAAACCTCTAAAGGATCCGTCATGTAAGTTTTTGCAATTCGCGCAACTTCAGCTGGCATTGTAGCTGAGAACAACCAAACATTTTTAGTATCTGGAGTCGTTTCCAATATCGCATCGATATCTTCTTTGAATCCCATGTTCAGCATTTCATCCGCTTCGTCTAATACAACGTACTCAATCTCATTCAACGAAATTGCTCGTCGATTGATTAAATCCATTAAACGTCCTGGTGTTGCTACAATGATAGATGCACCTCTTTTGATGTCGGTCATCTGTTTTCTGATGTCTGTACCTCCATAAACGGCAACTACTGCTACCTTTAAATGTTTGGAGTACGTTTCCAGATCTTTTGCAATTTGCAAGCAGAGTTCACGCGTTGGGCAGATTACCAAGCCTTGCGGCGTCTTTGCGTGATTTTCAATGTTGTTAATTAATGGTAGACCAAACGCTGCGGTCTTACCTGTTCCTGTTTGAGCTAAACCAACAAAATCGCTATTCTCTCCTAATAAGTAGGGAATGGCTTTTTCTTGGATCGGAGTAGGTGCTTCAAACCCCAGTTCTTGTAACGACTTCAGCACCTCACTCTTTAGCCCGAGTTCCTCAAATGTCATTCTATGTATTTAAAATTGGGTGCAAAGGTACGTATAAAATGAAGAAGGACGAAATTTATTTTCGTAAAGCTCTTTATGTTAACACAAAGATAAGATTGAAAAGATGAAAAAGATTACGCTTTTGGCTCTGTTGCATCGGTGTTGTCAGCAGCAGGAATCTCTGTCTCTGACACATTCAACTGCTCCTCCACTCGCTCTTCAGATGGAATTTCCATAGGAGTCGGTGTAACAGGAATTTGCGAATTTCTAGGTGGAGTAAATTTAACTGCATCCTCCAAATCTGATGCATATTGATCCAAAGGTCGCTGAATATCTTGCGCTGTTTCTTGAAGCAAACCATCAAGGTTTAGTTCTTTCTTCATTTCAGCACCTGATTTTTTAATTTCTGTTTGGAGATCGTTTGAGGCTTCTTTTATCTGACGAATCGTTTTACCCAATGTCTGAGCAATACCCGGAATACTTTTCGAACCAAAAAATATTAGTATAAACGCTAAAATTACTAGCACTTCAGAACCCGCGATATCGTTTAAAAATAAAAGCATCATGTTTATTTACGGGACAAAAGTAACAATAAAAAAAGGTGCTTCAAATGAAACACCTCTTTTAATTAACGAAATTTATTATTTGATGTGCTGCATCTTATAAATCATCTTTAAAACCATTCTTCTTGGCGCCAACGGCAAGACCCAATTAATTGTGAATTTCAACGCTCCGTCCGTTATTACAATTAATTTTCCTTTTTCCATCGCTTTGTAACCTTTCATGGCTGTTGAACTCGCACTAGCAGTCTTCTCAAACAAACCACTTCCTGCCATTCCTGCTGCTGATTCGAAGCCAGTTTTAACAGGACCTGGACACAAAGCAGTTACAGTAATTCCTTTGTCTTGCAATTCATAAGCAATTCCTTGAGAGAACGAAACAACAAATGCTTTCGTTGCAAAATAAACTGATTGAAGCGGTCCAGGCATAAATCCAGCTGTACTTGCTGTGTTCAAAATCTTACCTGATTTACGTTCCACCATTTGCGGTAAAATCAAATGCGTCAATTCTGTCAAGGTTACAATGTTTAACTGAATCATATCAAGCTCTTTGCTCAATTCACGCTCGTTGAAATTTCCATATCCACCTAAACCTGCATTGTTCATCAATACTTCAACTTGAATGTTTTTCGATTGAAGGAATTCAAATACATCTTTTGCTGAATGAGGACGCATTAAATCGCAAACGAACACTTCAACAGCCACTTTATACGTTTGTTCCAATTCAGTTTTGAGAGCTAACAACTCCTCTTCGCGTCTTGCAACCAAAACAAGATCGCCATTTTTTGCTGCGTGGATGCGCGCTAATTCTTTTCCAATTCCACTGGATGCTCCAGTTATTAATGCTACGTTTTTCATACACTAACAATTTGTGATTTTTAATTCGTAATTCTTTATTTCAATTATCAATAGTCTTTTGTCCTTAGTCTTCTTGTCCTTTGTCTTAATGTCCTAAAATCTTAAAGTCTGCCGAAAGCTTTCGGCATCCAAAAGTCTACTTCTTAATCGCGTCCCAAGCAATTTCGAACAATCGATTCTTATATTCAATATCTGTTTGCAATTCAGGATTGATGCGCAAAAACTTCACAGTTGTATCTACCAAACTCGACATTAGTTGAAACAATAACAATGGCGTTAAATGCTTGAACACATTTTGCTCGATTCCTTTTTCCGCCAATTCAACGCTCATTTGCACATACTTGTGACTCTTTTCAATTTCAATGGAGTAATACGGAGAATTCTCAAATTGCAACATGAAATCAAAATCTTCTGGATTTTCTAGGTTCCATTCCACCGCTGCTAACCAAAGTGTATAAATACTTTCCTTCAAGGTCGCTCCTTTGTACACTTGTCCCAACGAATAATGAAAAATGCGGTCCTTGATATCAAAATACATTGCTTTGATCAATTCATCTTTCGTTGGAAAATAATGAAACAAGATTCCATTGCTCACGCCAGCCTCTTTGGCTATTCGAGCTGTCGCTGTTCCGTAAAAACCATGTTCTGAAAACAAGCGTTTCGCGGTGTGCATCAATTTGGTTCGTTTGTCCATTTACGTATAATTTGATGCAAATATATAAATAATTTTAAAACCGACTGATTAGTCAATCTCTCAAAAAAATTCGTGATTCATTATTCCTGATTCGTGATTTTAGAAATCAATATAACGGTGGGATTAGGACGCGATCTTTCGATAAACTCAAGAACCACGACGTCCCTACGATTGTTTCCTTAAAATAATCACGAATTATCAATCATGAATCATGAATCATGAATTAAAAATCACCAATTCTTAATTCTCCGCCTCAGCGGAGATGTATCCCGCTTTTTCTTTCGGATACGCGTTCAAGGTTGCGGATGCTTTGGCAATTAATTCCTTGTTTTGATTCAATACTTCTGCCTCCAGAAAGAGTAAGCGATTGCCTTTTTTAATTAACGATGACGTGGCAGTCAAATGATCATTCAAAAGTGCCGGTGCAAAGAAAGTTACTTTCATCTCGACAGTTGAAACAACTTTACCATCTGCGCAAACTGCGCTCAAAGCTCCTACTCCAACTGTTGCGTCGAGTAAGGCAGAAATTACACCACCGTGCGCTGCTTTTGGAGTTGCCAAATGTTTTTGTTCAATCGTTAATTGATACGCAACCTTTCCTTCCTGCAAAATGGTGAAGTCCATTCCCAATGTTTCACCAAACGAATTTTGTTGAATATACGCTTGAATTAATGGATGTTGGTTTAATTCATTCATTAGACTTTCGCAATTGGTGCAACGGCAGGAGTCGCCACAGGAAAATGAAACCCACTTTCTTTTAATTTTCTAAAAATTGTTTCATTCAAGGAATACAAAACATCTGAATGCTCATCTGTCATTGCCCAAGCGCGTACAACCAATTGAACAACACCATTTGATGAAGATTCAATTCCAATAAAATAATTCGGCTCTTTTAAGATGCGTTTATCTAATTGTATAATCGTTTCTATGATTTCTCGTGCTTTTGTTATATCATCTTCAACAGACAAATTGAAAAAGGTATCAACTCTTCGTTTATCGGCTTTTGTGAAATTCGTAATATTTCCATTGGCAACAGGTCCATTTGGAAGAATGATTACTTTATTATCGGACGTATATAAATAGGTGTTAAAAATCTGAATTTCCTTCACTACTCCTTTTTCTCCTTGCGTCAAAATGGTATCACCCACTTTGAATGGTTTCAATACCAAGATCATTACTCCTCCAGCAAAATTGGACAAGGTTCCAGAAAAGGCCATACCAATAGCTAAACCTGCTGCTCCAAGAATGGCCACAAATGACGTCATTTCAACACCGATTTGGGTAATTGCCGTAACAACCACCAAAATTTTTAAAACCATCGACACGAAACTGGTTGCAAAGGTCACTAAGCCTTCGTCCGTATTACTTTTGCGTAAAATTTTACGTAAGGTTTTCGAAAGAATTTTTGCCAACCAAAACCCTACAACTAAAATGAGAATACAAATAATCAAATTGGTTCCCATCTTCACCAAGAACTGATTCACATCTGTGTATTTTATTCCAAATAATTTCTCAAGCGTTTCCATCAGATATTTTTTCACAAAATTAATGCTTCTGTTCAATTGAAAACAGATTGCCTATGAATTCTAAAGAAAGCGTTTAAATTTGTCCTATGTTTTTCATTTTATCCAAAGC
>JBDKHH010000075.1:0-4153 GCA_039797785.1 Bacteroidota bacterium
AAACTAACGCCAGATATTCGTACAAGTACATTGATGCGCAAAGCGTTAAATGAAATTTCATTAGACAAACGCATCGATACGTTGTTTTCTCAAATCCACAGTGATTCAACACATTTTGGACATAAAAACCATCCAATAAACCAACAGCTTAGCTTTTTGAATGAAGGGTTAAATGATAGTCAGAAAGCTGCTGTGAGCGGTGTTTTGGGAGATCAAGCAGTTTCGATCATTCATGGTCCTCCAGGAACCGGAAAAACAACAACACTGATTGAAGCCATTGTTCAATTGGTGAAAAAAGGTGAAAAAGTCGTTGTTTCAGCGCCAAGCAATACAGCAGTCGACAATCTTGCGAAAGGTTTAATTGACAAACGAATCAATTTCTTGCGTGTTGGGAACAATACAAAAGTGGATGCTGAAATCTTTCCATTTACGCCTGAAGGAAAACTGATTGAAAGCAAACAAGACAAAGAGATTAAGAAAATTCGTATTCGCGCTGATGAAATGCGAAAAATGGCGAATCAATACAAACGTCGCTTTGGTAAAGACGAACGCGAGCAACGCAATTTGTTGATCAAGGAGGTAAAAAGTTTGCGTCAACAAATCAAGCAAATTCAGAAATACAACGAAGAGAAATTGTTTGATGAAGCAAAAGTTATTTTGGGAACGCCAATTGGCTTAATGGATGAACAAACGAAGAAAACAGAATTTAACACCTTGATTATTGATGAAGCAGGTCAATGTTTAGAACCGTTAGCTTGGTGTATATTTCCCTTGGCTGAGAAAATCATTTTGGCTGGAGATCATTTACAGCTCCCTCCTACTGTTCTGTCCGACAAAGCCATGCAACTTGGTTTTAATAAATCCATTTTAGAATGTTCATTTGGAAAATTTGAAGATGTTTACCTGCTGAACACACAATATAGAATGCGTTCGAGCATTGCACAATTCTCCAATAATTATTTCTACGAAGGCTTACTTCAAACACCAGAAAATCTAATTGCCATTGGAGAACACATTGTTTTTTATGATACAGCGGGAACTGGATATGAAGAAGAACAAGGTCCAGATGGTTCTAGCTTAAGTAACAAAGGAGAAATTGAATTGGCACAAAAAATTATAGCGTTAGAAAATTTAACCATACAGAAAACAGCATTTATTTCACCCTACTCAGGTCAAGTTAGCTTAGCAAAAGAATCCTTCCCAAAAGAAATGCGCTCATCTACCATCGATAGTTTTCAAGGTCAAGAAAAGGAAACAATCATCATTTCGTTGGTTCGTTCAAATGGAGAAAACACAATTGGTTTCTTGAAAGATTATCGTAGAATGAATGTTGCCATGACCCGTGCAAAGGAACGTTTGATCATTATTGGTGATAGTTCAACGCTTGCAAATGATCCCTATTTCGATTCTTTAATGAATTATTTAGAAGAAATTGGAGCATACAAAACTGCTTGGGAAATCATGTATTAATCATTCCCAAAAAATCGTTGTTTTTTCCAATTTTGGGAAAATGAAATTCTGACAACATCTCGTAAACACTGTTATTTCAAGTGTTTTAACTATTGGCATATTTTTTAATCGTTCATATGAAAACTATATTATTATGAACAATAAACACCCAATAGTTATTCTAGAAGACGATGTTTTCTATGGTAAACTTTTAAAGAACTTTTTGTTAAATCAGGAATTTAACTCAATCCAACTTTACAGTGATGAAGAACATTGTCTAGAAAACATTTCAATGGAACCAACTTTGTATTTATTGGATTATCACCTTGCGAAAGGCACAGGATTAGATGTTATGAGAACAATAATGGATAAAAATCCAAATGCGCGTTTCATTTACATTTCAGCACAAGAATACAGCTCTGTTGCTATTAAAGTAATGCGTTGTGGAGCAATAGATTACATTGAAAAAAATAGACATGTTTTCTACCATTTGAAAAATACCTTGGATAAAATTCATCAGCATTTTTCAGTTGCCTAATTTCTACTGATTCCTGTTCACTAATCTATCATTCGGACCATTCACTGAGCACCGAACATACTACACTGATCTCTTCTTTCGTATTGAATGCATGAATGCACATGCGTAAACTTTCTTCTCCAACTTTCACTGTTGGTGAAAAAATCGGCTTTACAGCAATGTTTAGTTTTTGAAGTTCGCATGCAATTTCCTTGGTTTTGTGAATGTCACCAATTTCAATCATTTGGATAGGCGAACGAACATCAGATTTTCTGTGAACACTTGGAGTATTCGCTGTAAAGAAGGCTATATTTTCTTGTAATTCTTTTTGGCGGTGAGTAATTGAAGCGTCCGTTACCTTACGTTTGATTGTTTCATAATCATCCGGAGGCAAAGCGGTTGTATAGATAAACGAGCGAGAAAAATTTATCAAGAAATCTTTTAAGCTGTGTGATCCTAAAACCACTGCTCCATGAAATCCATATGCTTTCCCAAATGTGATTAAACGAGCAAAAACACTCTTTTCCAACTTCAATTCTTCTACCAATCCTCTGCCAGCAGTTCCGAAAACACCACCTGAATGTGCTTCATCAACAATTAAATAAGCATTGTATTCACTAGCTATCTCTGCAATTTCTTTCAATGGCGCAAGATCACCATTCATAGAATACAAACTTTCTACAGCGATATAAATAGTTCCTTTTGCCCGTTCAAGTTTCAAACGTAAATCATTCAGTGAATTATGCTCAAATGAATAAGCTGATGCGAAAGATAACCTGATACCATCACGCACACTGGCATGTATCGCTTCATCGTACAATATGGTGTCACCACGTTGTAAAACAGCACTGAACAAGCCAATATTCGCATCGTACCCAGAATTATACACTAACGCAGCCTCAGAATTAAAGAATTCAGCCAATGTACGTTCACACCTTTCTGCTTCTTGCGAATTTCCTGAAATCAAACGTGAACCAGTTGCTCCTGAATGATTGGAAGTTCTATCTTCAACCGAAACTTTTGACAGTCCTAAATAATCGTTGGAATAAAAATCAATAAATCCTTCAAAACAAGAAAGGGAACGCAAGGTTCCCTCTGATTTTCTTATTTTAAGTTTATCGATTAGCTTTTGATCCATGCATTAAGCAATTGTAATTTTACGCGGCTCAAAACCTTCTTCTTTTGCTTTTGCACTTGCTGCTTCAACTTCTGCTTGACGTTCAGCCTCTTTGCGTTTGCGCTCAAGGATTTTTTCGTCTGGAATTGTAACTGGTTTCTCACCATCTGCAAATGCTGCTTTTGGTATCAAACCTAGAATATCAAACATTTCTTTATCCTCGTTAAATTCAGGATTCGGAGTCGTTAACAATTTGTCTCCAGCGAAAATTGAACTTGCTCCAGCCATAAAACATAAAGCTTGTCCTTCCATATTCATTTTTGTTCTTCCTGCAGACAAACGCACTACTGATTCAGGAAACGCAATTCTAGTCGTCGCAACCATACGAATCATTTCCCATTGTTCAATTGGCTTTTGATCTTCTAAAGGTGTTCCTTCAACAGCAACCAACGCATTGATTGGAATTGATTCTGGTGGCGTTTCCATTTCCATGTAACTCATCAACAAACCAATTCGGTCTTCAACAGCTTCACCCATTCCGATGATTCCACCTGAACAAACAGTAATTCCCGCTTTGCGTGCATTATCAATTGTGTTCAAACGATCTTCGTATTCACGGGTTGAGATTACATCACCGTAAAATTCTTTTGATGAATCTAAATTGTGATTGTATGCAAATAAACCAGCATTCTTCAATCGAACAGCTTGATCCTCATTCATCATTCCAAGCGTACAACAAACTTCCATGTCCAAGTCATTTACAGCTTGAACCATTTCAATTACATTGTCAAAGTCTTTATTGTCACGCACTTCACGCCAAGCTGCACCCATACATAAACGAGACGACCCGTTTGCTTTTGCATTTTTAGCTTGTTCGATAACTGAATCAACAGTCATCAATTTATGTGCTTCAACATTCGTAGAATAACGAGCTGCTTGTGGACAATAACCACAATCTTCAGAACATCCACCAGTTTTAATACTCAACAAAGAGGACATTTGAACTTCACGCGGATTATGATACTGACGATGGATTGTCGCAGCTTCAAATACTAATTCTAGGAGAGGTT
>JBDKHH010000076.1:0-7208 GCA_039797785.1 Bacteroidota bacterium
ATGTGCTTGTCTTGGGTGAAAAATCAACAGAACTACTCGGTTTAAATATTCAATCGGTTCGTGTTTTCACGATTATCATCACTGCGCTTTTTACGGGAGTTGTAACCGCATTTTGTGGTCCAATTGCTTTTGTTGGTTTGGCCGTACCCAATTTAACAAAGACATTGTTTCGTACTCAAAATCACTCAGTTCTCTTAATTGGAAATTTTTTCATTGGCGCAATATTCTTGCTGATCTCAGATAGCATCATTCAATTGTTGGAAGCTACAATTCAACTTCCGATTAATGCCTTCACTTCACTCGTTGGAGCTCCTTTCATTATTTACATTGTTTTAAAACGATTAAAATGATACAGTTTAACACCGTTGAAATCGGATACAAACAGGCGCTTCTAACGATCAACAAGCTTGAACTAAAGAGCGGCGAAGTATATGCCTTAATTGGCTCAAATGGTTCCGGGAAATCAACTTTGTTGAATACAATCTTAAAAAAAACACCGATTTTTACTGGTGATGTTAACCTCAATTCAACTGTCTTAACATCTTATTCAGTAACAGATTTGGCAAAAACGATTGCTTTTGTAGATAGTAAATTTGATGGTATCGAACACTTAAGTGTTGTTGATTACATTGCTTTAGGTCGTACACCATATACCAATGCATTAGGAAGATTGCGCTCCGAAGATCATGTAATCATCGATGCGGCGATTGAGAAATTAAACTTAGAAAAGTTCCGAAATCGTGAAACCTTGAAACTTAGTGATGGTGAGCGACAAATGGTTTCAATTGCACGTGCAATTTGTCAAAGCACTCCGATAATTTTATTAGATGAGCCTACAGCTTTTCTTGATTATGGAAATCGTAAGAAACTAATTGAAACATTGAGTGGAATTGCAAAAGCTGAAAATAAGTGTATTTTGTTTTCAACGCATGACATCGACATTTGTCTAGAAGAAAAAGGAATCAATTTGTTGGTGATTAACCAATCGAAAAAGGAGCTTGAGTTGTATCCGAATACGATTTCCAAATCAGATATCATATCGATCGGATTCGATTTATCTGAAAAATAGCATATAAACTCCCAAGGCAAAAGTTGTGAGAACAAGAATTCTGAGTAAAATTCTAAACACAATGTTTCGCTTTGTGATGTTTACTTGATTTATAATTTCGGAAAAGTCAGCATCTTTAAGAACGGCAGCATCAATTTTATACCGACTTAATTTTACTTTTTTCTTAATTGAATCAGAATTTGAAATTAACACGATACGTGCATTTTTCCATTTTCTGTTAAACATTTTGGATGCTCTCGCTCCGTTGATATCGTTCATATGGAAATCCACAAAAACAAGATCTGGTTTACCAAAATTACTTTTGATACCATCAACGGCGCTTTCATAAACAGTGACATTTTCAACGCCATGGTTTTTGAATTGTTGATTCATAATCGCCAAATAAATCGAATCATCATCTACGATGAATATTTTAGGTTTGATCCATTTCATATTGCAGTAATTAATATCATTCTTTCATATAGGTTTTCATGTGACGAATAACCTTTAGAACATTCGAATATAAATGATCAAAATCATTTTTAATTTTGTCGATATTGGGATTAGCCGAAGAACTTTCCGTTTCGATGTCACGAACAGTTTGTCGCACTGTTTCAATCTCCAAAATATCCAAAGAAGGCTTCATTTGGTGCGATGCATATTTGATTTTCGCATAATCTTCTCGCTGAATACCTTTTACAATTTCTTCAAGATAATTTGGCGTATTTGTGATGAACGTGTCGATAATTGTATTCACGAATTGCGCATCTCCCTGAGAAATTGCTTCAATATTTTTGAGTGAATACAAATCACCTGCATTGTCTTGTTCTTCCGTGGTTTCATTTAAATCATTCATGACTTTGTTTTTTAATTGTAGATAAATTTTCGCGAAAAGCTCATCTTTCTTAAAAGGTTTCGCGATGTAGTCATCCATTCCTGACTCTTTATATTTTGCTTCATCATCTGGTGAGGCATTCGCTGTTAAGGCAATAATTGGAATAGTCGATTTCATTTCTTCTCGGATAAATTTGGCAGTCGCCATTCCATCCAAATAAGGCATTTGAATATCCATAAGGATAAGATGATAGTCCTGTTGTTTCAACTTTTCTAACACAACTTTACCATCATCTGCTAAGTCGTATTGAATTCCACCTTGTTTTAAAATTGTCGTAATAAGAAGTTGATTAAGTTCATTATCCTCTGCTACCAACACTTTTAAATCATCACCAAACTTTTCTTTAATGACTGGATCCGATTCTGTAATTTGTTGTTTGACGAGCTCTTTTTTCAAGTCGATAATGAATGAAAATTCAGAACCTACCTCTTTTTCACTTTTCACATCAATCTTTCCACCCATGTTCTCTACGATGCGCTGAGAAATTGACAATCCTAATCCTGTACCGCCGAATCTTCTGGTAATCGATGAATCTTCTTGCTTGAACATTTGGAAAATAGCATCAAGATTTTCTGGATTAATTCCAATTCCAGAATCAATCACTGCGAACTTAATTGTCTGAAAATCTTGCGCGTTTTCAATTAATTCAGCTTTGATACAAACACAACCTTTCTCTGTAAATTTAATTGCGTTATTGACCAAATTAACCAGTACTTGATTCAATTTATAACCATCACCCAACAGATTCAAACTAACACCTTTATCTATTTCGGCTTTAATTTGAATTCTTTTTTCTTTTGCTTTCGGCTCAAAACTAACTTCCAAGTTTTCAAAAACGCTCGTCAAATTCAGCTTTAACTCTTCCATTTCAAGATGACCCGCTTCAATTTTCGAGAAATCAAGAATATCATTTATTAAGCCAAGTAAATTATCAGCTGATGTTTTAACCGCACTTAGGTATTTGCGTTGATCCTTATCTAAAAGCGATTCGTTTAACAACTCTGTCATTCCGATGATCACATTCATTGGCGTTCTGATCTCATGACTCATGTTGGCAATGAACATTTCCTTCGCTTTCACTGAAGAAACAGCAATGTCTTTCGCCTGAATCAATTCTTCTTCCAATTTTTTACGCTCTGAAATGTCAACATGAATTCCCAACGAACCGACTATTTCATTGTGCTCATTATAAATAGGTGCCCCAGAAATAATCAACCATTTTGGCTCCCCGTTTTTTGTTCGAATTTTGGTTTCATAAACGCCGGATTCACCAACTTTACGAAGATCATTTTGTTCATCAAAGGTTTTTTCTTCTTCTATAAAGCCGAGTAATTGACGTGCATTTCCGTGTATCAACTCATCTTCAGTATAGCCTGTCATCTCACAAAATGCTGGGTATACTTTTGTAATATTTTCATCAAGATCGACTTCGATTAACCCTAATTTCAGGTTCTCAATAATCTTTCTATATTTTTCTTCTACTTTTCCTAGACTTTCCTTGTTCTTTACAATCTCGGTGATGTCTTGATATTTCCAAATATGCCCTTTATAAATCTTGTTTTCAAAAACAGGAACATAATCTCGTTCTAAAATTCGATCTGATTTCATTCGGAGTAAATCTCCAAAAACGGGGGTTCGGTTTTTAAGCACCTCATCAATGCGATTTACAAAACCTTCCTCATCATGGAACAGATGTTTGGTAACTTCTGCTGCATTCGAACAATCTTCTCCGGTCATCGTTTCTGGCTCATTTGCAAGCCCAAACAAATCGCAAAACATTTGATTGACCAATATTATTTTTCGATTCTCATCTTCTGCCAAAACAGCAGCATTCATATTATTGATCAATGAATATAGTCGCGATGACGTATTGATAAGCTCGTTTTGATACTTTACTTTTTCTGTTGTATTCGTAATATAAATGTTGAAATAGTTCTTTTCTGGAATAGGAACAGTCGTAGCAATATACGTTTCCTCGCCACAATTGATCTCCATATCAACAAAGTCATTCCCAATATTGCTAACCTGAGATTTAATTATTTGCCAAAAAGGTTTATTTAAAGTGTCATTTTCTTCAATCAAATTTTTTGCTGCATTGTTTGCGTAGATAATCTCACCAAGACTATTTACACGCATAGTTGGACCCGGATTCTGTTCAGGGAATTCTGCTAATTCAGCAATCGTTTTATTTTTCTCAATTAACTCATCACGTTGATTAAGTAGTTCATCGGCTATTTTACGAATATCTTCATTAATAATCTGCTTCGATTGCAGTAATTGCAGATTATCAGTAATTGTATCATGCACAGCAAAATCAGTAATCAACAGGTTGTGAAAACCTAAATCAGCAGCATCCGTAATCCACGGTGAACAAAGGTAAAGGATACTTTCCTCATTGTCTTGATGAATGAATTGCCCTCTAAATCTCGTTAACAGCGGGAATTCATTTGATTCAAGTATGATTACAACATCATTGTGATTTTTGAAAGAATTAAAATTGTTTTCAATTGTTAAACTTGGGCGAACAAACTTAAAAATATCAGCAAAGTTTCGTTGGCGAATATCTCCAAGCATTTTTTGCATAGATGGACCTGCATCGACAATTGTTAAGTTCTTGTCAATGCAAACAAAAAAAGGGAAAATTTTCTTGAAATTATCTTCGCTAAATTCTTTTGCCATCTTTTTCAGTCAATCGTTTCTATTAAAAATGTATCATGCCAAACGGCTTTTTTTTCACTGCCTTCAAGCGTAACATGAATGTCTTGTTGAAACATTTCAGCTATACCTTTGATCAAGCCAAACATAAAATATGTCAAACCATCGCGTGTTGAATAGTAATGTAAGATAATTTTTTTTTCGTTTACCTGTTCAACAATAAATTCAGGTGGACATAAATTCGGATAAATGAGCATGATACGACTATGGAAATTGGGTAAGTTTTTCATAAACCCAATAAAATCCTTTCCTCCTGCTTTCATTAAATCTCCATACCTTTTTTGTCCTGTATTTAGAATCCAAAATTTCCCAAACGCTTCTAAAATAGCCTCTTGAGAAAGTGATAAAATTTCAGATGAGGCAGCTACCAATTCAAATGTAATACCATCTTCATACGATTCATTGCTCATAAACTGAGTTTCACGTACTCCACTTCTTTTAAGAATTTGGTCCCACTTATCTTGACCAAAATTCTCAACCACCAAATCTTGAATTGCTTGATTTACAATACCGTACATAGCTTAAATTTTTCCTTCTTTCATCATTCTATAAATTGTTGACTTCCCAATATCGAGACGTTCAGCAACTTTAAGAACATTATTATTGTATTTTTTCAAATTCCAACGAATTATCCTCGCATTAAATTCTTCCAATGTCAAGTTTTCTTGCAATAAGTCTTCGACATCAGCGCGTTCGTTAAATTGAATATCCGTATCTTTTATCAAATTTCCATCACTCATGACAGATGCGATTTCAACAACAGCTTTCAGCTCTCTCACATTCCCAGGATAGGAATATTTCAACAATTTATCAATAGCTTCTTGCGTAAAATCCTTTTTCGGAAGTTTATTATCGTTGCAAAAATCTGTTGTAAATGTTCTAGCTAAAAGAATGATATCATTTCCTCGTTCTTTTAATGGCGGTAAATCAATACTGATTCCCAATAAGCGATAGTATAAATCCTCTCTGAAATTTCCAGCTTTCACTTCTTGTTGTAGATCACGATGCGTAGCTACTACGATTCGAACATCGAGTGGAATAACTTTATTCGAGCCTAAACGAGTAATTTCTCTTTCTTGCAAGGCGCGTAACAATTTGGATTGCATATTGAGATCCATTTCTCCAATCTCGTCTAAGAACAACGTTCCTTTATTTGCTTCTTCGAATTTACCTGATCTGGCTTGATCAGCCCCCGTAAACGCACCCCTTTCATATCCGAACAGTTCAGATTCAATTAACTCTTTCGGAATTGCGGCAACATTGATTGCTACAAACGGTTTTTTCATCCGTTCAGAATTAAAGTGGATTGCTTTTGCTACCAATTCTTTTCCCGTTCCAGTTTGACCTGTAATTGCAACTGTTATATTCGTTTTTGCCGTTTTTTCCAAAAGAGAAAAAATACGTTGCATCGGTGCACTGCTGCCTTTTATGTATTGCTGAAAATTGTATTTTGCTGAAATTTCGTTCGTTAAAAACTCTACTTCTTCTTTTAACTCACGTTTTTCATTGGCTTGATGAACAGTATGCCAAATCTTGTCCATCGACTTCGAATCCTTCAAGATATAATCGTAAGCACCCGACTGAATTAATTCAATCGCCGTGGCAACATTCTCTTGAGCCGACAAAACTACAACCTGAATATTCGGATGTTCTTTTTTGATTTTCTTTAACAACTCAAGTCCAGTAATATCTGGCAAACTATGGTCAAGCGTTACGACATCCGGCTTTAAATGCAGTTTTTTCAAAAAAGATTCACCATCATTGAATACACTCACTTCAAACTCTGGGTCCATAGATAATTTATGACTCAATATTTTTGAGTACATAATATCATCTTCAACAACAAAGATTTTCGACTTTCCCATCTTGGCTTTTTTATCCCAATTTAGGAACAATTCCAATTTTTAATACAGAATGAAAAAGTTAAAACAATAAATACGTATTTCTACTTAGATGAAATTCTAATTTTCACAGTGATTCTTACTCTTTAACAATTGAATAAACAGTTGAATTGATTTTTAATTGATAAAATCCGCTTTTCAAAACCGACAAATCAACTTCAGATTGCACCTTTTTAGAAAGTACCAATGAACCCAAAAGATTATATACTTCAACCGATAATTCCTGATTTGTAGGATTCTCAATTGTCAATTTATCATTTGTAGGATTTGGATAAAAATGAAAATCCATCTCCATTTCATCGATTGCAAGTGCTTGACATGTTGTTTGAGAAGCTATTTCTGTTGGTGTTGCATATAAAGCTGTTAAGTACGTAGAATATGCCGCTGAATTTCCCTTCAAAATATAATCCAACCAAGGATCTAAAACGCCGTACGTTCTCGTTTGTTGTTCACTTCGCGTAATGCTTATTCCCGTCGATGAAGTGGTTTCACCAAAATCACAATTGAAATTTGTATTGGCAAAATAACAATGTCCACCACCAATAAGCGATACAAATGACTTACAACTTGATGCTAATCCGTCGTAAATAGGAAGGTGATTATCATTTGGCGGAGTTACTCCATCTTGACTTCCAGAAAAAATAATTGC
>JBDKHH010000077.1:0-5273 GCA_039797785.1 Bacteroidota bacterium
GATTACATTCATCACATTGCTGATTTTTTACGTTCTAAAAACTTTGGGAAATTTCCGAAAGCAATGCACGTATTAGACATTGGTGTTGGAGCAAATTGTGTTTATCCATTGATTGGTGCAACTGAACACAAGTGGAATTTCGTTGGTTCAGATATCGATGAAATAGCCGTAAATTCAGCAAAAGCTATTTTAGCGAATAATCCTCAATTCGATGAATTGATTGAAATTCGTCATCAAACATTCCAACGTACAATTTTCAGAGGAATCATTCAGGAAAACGAATTGTTTGATTTAAGTATTTGTAATCCACCGTTCCATGCATCTGCAAATGAAGCACAATCGGGAACTGCTCGAAAATTGAAAAATCTGAAAGCAAAGAACAAGCGTGAAATAGTGTTGAACTTCGGTGGTCAAAGCAATGAATTATGGTGTGAAGGTGGAGAAATCGCATTCTTGAAAGCCATGATCAAACAGAGTAAAAACTATGCGAACAATTGCTTTTGGTTTTCATCTTTAGTTTCCAAAGAATCAAATCTAAGAGCAGTTTATAGCGAATTAAAACATTTCAAAGCGATTGAAGTTGTTACCTTACCAATGGGACAAGGGAATAAAACGAGTCGTGTTGTTGCTTGGACGTTTTTAACGCCTGAAGAGCAAATAAAATGGAAAAAAGAGCGTTGGTAAATTACTTCTCTGATTTTAAATCAACCTTTTCTTGTGATTTTTTGAAGTTGGTAGCTCCATCTGGGGGAAAGATTTTCATCCACAAAATTCGTGACCATTTGTAATTTTTGAAAGCAACGATTAAGATCATTATACCGATTATTCCCATAATCGTCCAAATCGATTGAATGTGAAACGTATAATGGCAAAGCGCAAAGGTGATTAATCCCATTCCTACTGAAAATCCGTAGCTTACATACATTGCTCCGAAATAGTAACCGGGCTCGCCCAACATTTCTTTTTTGCAATGCGGACACTGATCATTCATTTCAGGAATTGTTGGAAATGAAGTTTTTTTGAAAACATCGCCTTCACCGCAGAAGGGGCATTTTTCTTTTACCATATTTACTAGGAGATTTGCCATATTCGAATTTTTTCTCAAAGGTAGGCATAATTGCGTAAGAAGTGTTCTCTATTCATCGATTGAAATCAGGAAATAATAAGATTCCATCTACAATTATTATCAAAGAATAAGAAAATAGGTAACTTTGGGTATGAAAATTTTGGTCATACCCTTTTTTATTTGTTTTACTACGTTGATTTTGGCTCAAACTGATACAACTAAAGCGAAAATTACGCTTTCTGGATACGCCGAGGTCTATTATTCATATGACCCTACGAATCCATCCAATCATCAAAAATCGGGTTTTGTATTTTCGCACAATCGTTCCAACGAAGTGAATTTAAACCTAGGGTTTATCAAAGCAAACTACCAAACGAAAACTGTAAGAGCGAATATTGCATTAATGGCTGGAACTTATGCCAATGCCAACTTGGCCAATGAACCTGGTCTTTTGAAAGCCGTTTATGAAGCGAATGTTGGTTTAAAACTTTCTAAAAAGCACAATTTATGGCTTGATGCAGGTATTATGCCTTCACATATCGGTTTTGAATCTGCTATAGGTAAAGACTGTTGGAATCTTACTCGAAGCATGCTTGCTGATAATTCACCTTATTTTGAAACTGGAGTAAAAATTGGATTTACATCAAAAAATGAAAAGTGGTATGTTTCCGGCTTAGTTTTAAACGGTTGGCAGCGAATTCAGCGACAAGATGGAAATAATGCCTTGGCTTTAGGTCATCAATTAACCTATAAACCATCCTCAAAAATCACCTTAAACAGTAGCTCATTTGTTGGTTCTGACACTCCTGATAGCGTAAGATGCATGCGCTATTTTCACAATTTCTATGGTCAATTTCAAATCAGTAAGAAGTTCGGATTAATCGCTGGTTTCGATATTGGAATACAACAAAACAGTAAGAAAAGTGCTAGCTATTCCTCTTGGTTTTCACCTGTAATTATTGGAAAGTATCAATTCACAGCTAAGTCCGCATTGGCTATTCGCGGTGAATTATTTTCCGATGAAAAGCAAACCTATTTCTACACTGGAAACGGAAATGGTCTAAACATGACAGGCTATTCTGTGAATTATGATTATTCATTTTCAGATAACGTTGTTTGGCGCATTGAGGCTAAAGGACTTTCAAGTAAAACTGATTTCTTCAATCTTAGCGACAATCCTTCAAAAAATCAGTTTTACTTTACCACGGCGCTGGCTATAAGTTTTTAAGCATCCAAATAGTGCATGCAAAGTGTCCAGAATTACCTAGTGAATGATCTAATAATTGAAAGCCAACCCGCTCATACAAATGAATAGCGTTTGTCAATTCAGGCATTGTTTCGAGGTAAATAGATGTAAAACCAAATTCTTTCGCCTTTTCAAAATTTATTTTCATTAATTCAGTAGCTACTCCCCTGTTTCTGGCTTCCTTGGAAACATACAATTTGACCAACTCGACACATTTATTAGGAAGTCCTTTTGTTGGGTAAATTCCACAAGCCCCAACTATTTTCTGATCCAATAATGCAATAAAATAGGTACTTTTAGCTGTCTGAAAAAGTTCGAATAATTGATTGGTTGTTGGGTCAGTATAAACTGTTCCAGGCTTATCAACAGCATGTTCTTTTAGCACTGAACGAATTAATTGTGCCACAGATGCATTGTCTTCAATAGAAATTGGGCGGTAAATCAAATCAGAAGGCAAACGACTAATTTTTAGGTTTAAAATAATGTGTAAAACCGAATCCTATGATTAAGGCGCTTGATACGCGACTATATTCTGCAGGATCAAAACCACTGAACGTTTCCAAACCAATCATATCCGGACGGAAAGCAAACCCTTGAAAAGAATAACCGATAACAAAACGATACGAAGAAAATTCATCTGCTGTTAAAATCAATCCAATACACGGTTCTAAATAGGTAGAATTAATTTGAATCGGGCCGCCAGAAATTGAATCATTGCGATCAGTCACAAAATAGTTTTGGGTATAGCCCATTTTTACAGAAAAATCTGTCGCAAAATGGTCACTATGAAATTTTTCCCAACCTACTTTCACAAAAGCACCGCCACTGTGCATTCCTCCATAAACCTTTTTAGGTACTTTAAATTCATTGACTGCAAAATAACTGTATTTCAAACCGCCGCCAACAATCAAATGATTCTTAAACGCATATTGGTAATAGGGTTCAATACTCACTAATCCTTGCATGATTGATTTGAATGGTTTATTCGTAAAACTATTCGGAAGCCCTAACTCAACATTAAACGTATGCTTTGGTTCAGTGACTTGAGCATTTACTGTTCCTGCTACTAGAAAAAAGATTAATATGAATAGGCTTTTTGTCATCATGTCTTAAACGTAAATCTACTGAAAATATTTTTATTGGTTTCCAGTGAATTTTAAATGGAATGAAAAAAGACCAAACCCTGACAGTTAGGTCAAACTATCAGGGTGAAAGATCTTTAGGTTGTTGTAAGGTAGGGACCTGCTTTTAAAAGGATTTTCAGCGTATAGTGGTTATGCTCTCATTTCCTTTATTTTATCAAAAAATATAGCAGTTTCCATGAGTTTGACTTTATCGTTTTCAGATAAATCAACTTGCTTTTTTTCATAAAGTTCACGTACTATTCGATTCATTTCATGTAACATTTCTAAAAACAATGTATGATCAACTAAGATTTTCAATGATTGCCAAACCTCAGTTTTCTCGAAAGACTTTACAATATCATCCCAACGTTCGGCACTTGAATTAGGAACGAAAATGTTCGATTTTAATACCTTTTCAAGTTCTTCAATGCTCGTTTTTGATTTTAATAAGCTATTTAGTTCTTCTGTAATTCGATCTAATAATGTAATGATTTCTTTATTTATGTTCGATTCAGATAAGTTATTTGTAACCAGTGCACACAAATGATATTGTAAATTGCGAATGGCAATAATCTTCTTTTCCTTGGATTTAAAAAGCAATTCGCCAAGAGTACATTGAGAATCAATTACTTCAATTGCGTCTTGACACAAACTTACTGATTGACTATCATATTCCTGTTGTGATTTTAAATGGTGCGTTGAACTCCATAAATAATCTGGTGATAAATTACACATTGAAACACTGTGCATAATAAATGCAATCAAATCACCAACCATCGTTTTAAGCGGCAAACTGATGGATTTCGTTGAACCATTGTATTCAAAAACAATTAACATTTCTTGTCCTTCTGGACCAACATAATGTCTTGGACGAACATTGCATGTAAATGTTTCTCGTTCTCCACTATTGTTTCTGTAAAATATCGTCAAATTCAACTCATTCTTTTTTGCTTCCCTTTCATAATTAAAAGAATCAATCATTTTACTATCCAATTCACTCAAGAGTGGCAGACTATGTTGATCGATTAAGTTTTTCTCCTTCATAATTCTAAAAAAAAGGTACTGAAAACAAAAAAAAGCAAAATGCAAGCACTGAATTATTGATAAGAATTCCCTACCAAATAATAACCTTGCTTCGTTCTTCAAACTTACGAAATGAAATCTGCGGAATAAAATTTTCCACCCTGCGGTTTTCCGCAGTTTTTTCATTTTTTTTCATTTTAAATCCTTTTTTTTTAAAATTGTATAAAGATTTAGTTCAATTATCACCTTAACCCGCTACTCATATGTCTAACATCACTCTCAATGATGTGTGGAAAGTTCTGCACGCAGATTTAATCGGTAAAGATTCTCACAGAGGTATCACGCTAACCTATGGTTGGTTTGCAAATCAAGTCGGGCATTTTGCTCTTGGTTTTGTTCCTTCGTATTTTTTACATGTTGGTTTAAATATTTCATATGCCCATTCATCGTTTTCAACAGCCATCTTTTGGACAGCATTTGAAATCGGAAATGTTCTATCACCATTGTATAAAAAAGAATACAAAGGCAATAAATCATTCAACGTGCAATGGGTAAATATTGTGTTTGATATGTTCACCGACTTGTGCTTTTTTTGGATCGGTTGCACACTGTTTTATCTATCACAAGTCCATGACAAAACAGTCATGACAATTTTCCTAACTGGATTATCAATCTTATTTCTTGCAATACGCTATTGGTTTTTAACAAAACTCTACCAACAAAACGCACTGTTTCCCTATCAATTTCGCTTGAGTCAATGGGATGTAGAAATTCAAAAAGACTATACTACGCTTATCACTGACTTCCTTAAAAA
>JBDKHH010000078.1:0-3073 GCA_039797785.1 Bacteroidota bacterium
TGACGAAAAAAGGGAAACCGTCTGAAGTGTATTATAAATACAAAGTTTTAGAAGAAGCAAAATTGTTTGGTGCGATTAACAGCATCAAAATCAAGGATAAAAGAATTGCATTTCGTCCGGATGAATATAGTTTGGAACCACTTTCAACTGATGAGGTCGTAGATTTGACATTTGTAAATAGTTTGTTTACAGGTCCAGTTTACGAGAATTATTTTTTGACTGAACGTAATGAGAAAGTAGTATTGATCAGTTTAAATACCTTAAAAGATGTCACAAAAATCGCCATCAAGAAAAAAAGTTCTGCATCTTGAGTGGAGGGAAATTCCCGGATTAATCAAAGATGCGTTTTTAGAGTTTTTGGCTGAAAAAGGCTTGTTTCATGGCGCAGCATTGGCGTATTACACGCTGTTTGCAATGGTTCCTTTGTTCTATTTGTGCATTGCTTTCTTCGGAAAAATCATTGGACAAGAAGTGATGTTGGAAATCATTTCGAATTTGTTGAGAAACCAGATTGGTATTCAGGATGTTGATGGAATTATGGAATTTTTGAGTGGTATGGATTTCGAAAAAGGAAATTTCATGCTCGAAATTGTCAGTATGGTTGCTTTATTGATTGCCAGTTCAGCCTTTTTAGTTGCGCTTAAACAAAGTATCAATGAATTTTTCGATTTGGAAGTAAATTATTCCACCAAACGAAAAGCCTTTTTAAATAACGTTTTATTCCGCTTGATTTCTGTGCTCTTCGTTGGATTAATGACCGTAATTGTCATCGTTATTTATTTTTCTCAGACTATTTTACTCTCCACAACAAGTGAATGGTTCCCGGATAGTGCCTTTTTTCAAACTGTTTTTTCGGGAATTGCAACCCACGGATTGGCCTTGTTGTCAAATGTGATCATTTTCACCTTGGTCTTCAAATACGTTCACGACGGCTATGTAAAATGGAAACTAGCCATTGGTGGAGCAATCTTAACGTCTGTCTTACTCTACGGCGGACAATTGTTGATCAAATACTATTTATTCAACTACTTTTTCGCCGCAAAAGCTGGAATTGCTGGTTCCTTGTTCATCATTCTAGCATGGATCTATTACAGCTCCCAAATCATATTCTTCGGAGCGAAATTCACCTGCGTGTACGCCAAAAAAGTCGGTAAACCAATCTCGTTTAGCGAAGATTTTGTGTTTGTACCGAAGAAGAAAAAGAAGGTGGAGTGAGATTGATTAAATACAATGAAGTGATAAAAATGCTAAGTCAAGGTCTTGGTGGTGACATAAATGTAAATGGTGGAATTTCATTTCAATGGACTCAGGGGAATGGGCATAAAAGTTTTTAAATTATGAGACATCTTTTTAGTTTTGTTATTATTTGCGTATCAAGTTCATGTGTAAATCACAACCTATGCAGTGATGATGAATCCAATTTTAAAGAATCTTGGGATGAAACCATTCTTGAACTTCATAAAAATCCGAATGTAAAAGTAGGGTATGATGTTGTTACTACAAAGAGAACTATTACTCTTGGTTCGGTTAATTTGTATATGTCTGGACAGCCCGGTGACAGTATAAGTAAAAAGGCGTATTCGGTTTTTGTTGATGTATATAGAGATGGTGAGTATGCTTTTACAAGTCGTTTTTGTTCTGAAACGTGCGACACCATTCTTGAAAGGCGATTTGGCATAAAAGAGCAATAGTGTTATTTCGCCAGGCACACTTCACTCAAAATTAAGACAAGAAATACTCGATTTACGGTTTTTTATTGATTTGAAGAAAAAGAAGGTTGAATCGAGAAATTAAAATAATTTATAAAAGAATAAAATAGTTTGATCATGTTGAAAATTGTAAAATTTACTTGTTTCATCATTCTTTTTAAAATGAATGTTTTAGCTCAAAATGAAATTATTCTAATTGAGTCTTACACAGAAGAATCAAGTATAAATTATTTAAACAAAGTATTAAGCGACACTGACAATTTATTGATTTCACTTGATGTTTCATTTGGGTTTTTTAACGGAATAGAGAATGGTCTAAACGAAATCAGTGGCTGGGAAGAAAGTCAATGTGCACCTACTAATCAGTTGATTCAAAAAATGGTTCGAACAAATAGATTCTATTCATTTCCAAAGAATAATGAACATAGTTATTTTAATGATTTATGGTTTAGTAATAAAAACAGCAATGGACTCTCTTTCTTAAAAGAAAAATATGATTGCGATTTAAAACCTAAAGATATTAAAAGCTTTGACGAAAGCACTCAAATTGAGTTTGCTAGTGATTTTGATTCATTATTTAAATTGAATATAATTGATTCATATTTGTTATATAATCTAATAAGCAATAACGAGTTGAATCCTTCCGATTCGGTCTTTAAGTCAAAAAAGGTTATCTATGTGCTTCAAATGAGAAGCTTTAAGAATATCAATTCCATTTTTAATGAGTTTACAGGGAATTATACGCTTTTAGTTACTTTCAAAGGGATAAACAATAAGAGAGGGAAATATACAGAATATCAGCAACTTAATTATAATCAACTAAAAAGAAAATGTTGGATAAATGATGACGAGTTTCTATTAAAAAAAGAGTTGTTGAAAGCCAAAATAGTTTATGTCAAAAAAATTGTAGATTGTTTTAATGGATAGTGCGTCAAATTTGTTTACCATCGGGAACGGCGCACTTCACACATATGTGATGTTGAATATTGAAAAAAAGTAAAATGAAAATAGGATTAAGTATTATTTTTTTGCTCGTTTTTTTTGCCAAGTTCATATCTGCGCAAAATACAAATTGGCAAAACACACTTTCCACGAACACTTCTATTTTAACGTATGGTATTGAAGATAAATCAACCATTCATTTAATTGATGAATTATTAAAGGACACGGCAAATATTATTTTCATTGACGATTATAGTAATGCATTTTTAACCCAAATCGTAAATAAGGAGGTTTATTTTTGGGGTGGACAATCAATCAAATGTAACATTTTAGTGGACAGCATTCATCAGTTGTATAATACTGGAAGGTTTTTTGGTTCGCCTTTTACAAAGCTGTCGGGAATTGAGTATTTAAAATTGCTT
>JBDKHH010000079.1:0-7606 GCA_039797785.1 Bacteroidota bacterium
TCTTCAAAGAGCTTAGTAAATTCTCTATTTCTTTCTTCGTTCTCATTCATGTTTGTCAATTTAAACCTTTTATAATTAAACCTAAAAAAAAATTAAATGACACACTTTAGTGAACAGTCTCTTGAGATCCATTCGAAATCGGTTCAAAAAACTTTGAAAAAGGATCAAAATGGATGCTCCAACGTACGATTTAACAAAATTTCAGTTAAATTTTTCTTAACGCCTTGAAATTCAGTAAAGTTTGGCACGTAATAGGATGGCGAAAAAGTAGAGATCTCTCAGTATAAACCGCTTAACGAGCCTCATGAACTTGGCGAGCACAACATGTAAAAAGATGAACAAATTAACAATTAGTAAAGTTAGCATGTTCCAAACTGTGGTGGCAACTTTACACGAGAATCAAACTGCTGTAGACAGCAAACCCGCTTTCGCGAGCGCACTTCAATCCTTTGAAACACGATTAGCAGAACTTGAACAACTGTTGAACGATCAAACAAAAGATTTGAAATGGATTGCGAACGAAAAAGTAAGTACACGTGAGAAAGCAATTGAGAAAGTGTATGTTCTTGTTAAAATGATGCGCGCTTACAGTGTTTCGATCGGCGACGAAAACCTTCAAGCGAAAATGAGAATACGCAAGAGAGAGTTCTCAGACATTGGAATACTTGGTTTGATCAACACGCTAAGTTTCGTTATCAATGAGGCAGGATTAATTGAAGAAGCACTCGTTACATTCGGAGTTGATTCAAATCTAATCAGTGAGTTAACTTCCTTAAGAAACAAATTGATTTCCTTGAACAATGCGCCGCGTTTAGCCTTAATTTCTCGCAAAACTCAAACGGCAAACATTGCTAGTTTAGAAAGAGAATTGTCAGACGACTTGCGCACAACACTCGATCCATTTGTTGAGATGCTAAAAGCAGAATTCCCGCAATTCTACGCGAAATACACTGCCGCTCGCCACGCTGTAAAGCCTGGGTATAAATCATCGGCAAAAGACCAAGTGCCACCCGAACCAGATGATGGTGCAAGTGAATAAATGAAAAGTCCGCTTCGGCGGATTTTTTTTGTGGTATAAATCATCAAGGCAATGAAAATGTTTCTTGATTTACTCATTTATAAGCAAAAAAAAATCTCTTCGCTAATCTGAGTCCAACGCAGCGGATAAAACTTCTTAACTATTTGATTGAAGTGTAGAGATTGTATAGTGTACGGCGTTCATTTTCAATGTAAATAAACTATATTTGGAATAATCATTAAGTAAAATTATGAAACCTTTTAGAACCATTCTTTTAATTGGCCTTGTTAGCCTTAGTTGTAAGAAAGACAAAGTTCCCGCACCTATTAAAACCAATTACTATCAGTCAAATGGAAATCTTTTGATATTAAAAATTGATGATGATTTGGAAGGTATATATGAATATAACTTGGCGTCAACTGTTCTTAATAATGATTCATTACCATTATCTATTGAGACATATTCAAACGGATTCAATAATTATTATTATTTGAAATTTTCACCAAATCCAGATACGTTGTATTCATATGCTTCAACTAATTTCACCTTTTACACTTCGCTAATCGATAAAAACGAATTACAAGTATTGGACAATCCAATCCCTTTTGACTCTGCGCTGTTTCAACAAATAGGATCACAAAACAATTTTAATTATTCATCGATTTGGTCAAAAATTTCAAAACTTTACATAGTAAAGGCCTATCGAAATTCAAATCCAACTTCAAAAATTGGAATTAATCGAATAGTCGTAGATCAATATGACGAAGAACTTGGATATAGCATGCCAACTGAAAAGTTCTTGATTTATTTGGTGAAATAATTGAGTTTACTAGTAAGATTGTAGTGATACGACACGTTTGACTGAGCTACGGATATAGTTGATTTTTAATCCAATCTCTTCCAGCGCCAGATTTATACCATTTTTCGCGTTTCATTGCTTCTGCACGTGTTTCAAACGGTTCGGCGATTACGAGTTCCCAAGGTGTATGTTTAGACGTGTAGTTGCTTTCACCAGCGTTATGGTAAAGTAATCTTTTTTCAATATTCTCGGTGGAACCTTTGTATAGCAGACCATTTTTTAATGATCGAAGAACATAGGAATAGTAGGGCATAGGTAAAAGTTATATTAATCTATTTGGTAAAATTGGTTTACTGAATTTAATAATTTAAACTCAAACATCTAAGTTTGTGACCCCGAAAGGATTTTCTCCTTACGTCGAAGAGAATAGTTCGAACCTTTGACCTTCGCCTTAGAAGGGCGCATTGCTTCCGCCGCGGCGGACTGAGCTACGGATTTAAATAACAAAAAAAAAGCCTCGCATTACTGCGAAGCTTTTTGTGACCCCGAAAGGATTGAATATCCATGTTGTAAATTGTTCATTACAAGCATAAGACCCCGAACCGCTAACGCAGTTCTCGGTTTTTCATTTACCATCGCTTATCAAAACGCGTTTTGAACACGCTGTAAAATGAAAAACCCCGACTTTAAAAAAGTCGAGGTTTCTTTTGTGACCCCGTTTGGATTTTCTCCTTACGTCGAAGAGAATAGTTCGAACCAAAGACCTACTGCTTAGAAGGGCGATTGCTTCCGCCGCGGCGGACTGAGCTACGGAGTATTGATAAATTCTATTCTAGAAGGTTTATTCTTGAAGTTGGCTGAGCAAATTGATGGCATAAAAAAAGCCTCGCATTGCTGCGAAGCTTTTGTGACCCCGAAAGGATTCGAACCTTTGACCTTCGCCTTAGAAGGGCGTTGCTCTATCCAGCTGAGCTACGGGGCCGTTGCTTCCGCCGCGGCGGACTGAGCCACGGGGTAAATTTTACGAGTTTGACAACTCAATTATTCTTTTAAACGAATTCAAAAGAATAAAAAAAGGGGGATGATCGCTCATCCCCCTCGTCGGGGCGGCAGGATTCGAACCTGCGACCTCCTGGTCCCAAACCAGGCGCGATGACCGGACTACGCTACGCCCCGAGCTAATCATCTTTGTTATTTCAATTCTTTTGGTACCGTTGTGCCAAAAGCGAGTGCAAAAGTAATGAAATTATTCTATTTTGCAAACATTTACTTAACAAATAACTTATTTGTCAATTTTGCGGAGAGAGCGGGATTACTTTCAGTGATCTTCGCAACGGTATGAACCCGCGCGGCTTCTCATCCCTAATGAAATCATTAGTTATTGACAGTTTTGCGGAGAGAGCGGGATTCGAACCCGCGGTACGGTTACCCGTACGTCAGTTTAGCAAACTGGTGGTTTTAGCCACTCACCCATCTCTCCAATGGTTCAAAGAACTAGGGGGCAAAATTAGTAAAAGCTTCGATAAATCAAAGGAATACTAGAAAAAAAAATAAAAAAAGATTTTTTTGTTTTACAAAGAGAGCATCACCAACTTCATCAACGAAAGTAAGGATAGGAGCAACCACAACAAGTGATACGGGAAATGATCCTTGTATTTGAATACACTCGCAAAAGGAATCAAGGTTGCAAATATTTGTAAAACAGGTTGTTGAAATATCTCAGAAGCAACTAAGAGAAAAAAGAAGCCAAGAAATAAAGCATTGCTGAAGTTGTCTTTGCCTTTGATCAAGGTGATTCCTGCCCAAATGACCAACAAAATTAAACTGATTAATTTCAATAAATCAAATGTTCCAGTTTCTGCGATTTGTTCAATTCGTGTGTCTGGAAGAAAGAAGGTCCAAAAGAATTCTGTTCCAATTAAATTAAAAAAGGCAAATCCAAGAGAAAAAATACTTTTGGTGCGAAAGTACAAGCGCGTTCTTACTGCAAAGGCAATGCTCGCAATGAAAAATACAACTTCGTTTAAAGGGAAAGGAAAAATGAAAGAACCTTGTTCAACATACATAATCGCTCCAAATGCAATTGGAACAAGCATGGCTAGTAAAACCGTTCTTTCTTCGCGTGTCATTTCTTTTTCGCTAAGGCTTCTTCAATATAATCGAACGTTGATAGAATTACTGGTTTTCCGTCTACGACAGCTACATCATGCTCGAAGTGAGCACTTGGCATTCCATCTTCTGTTACAATCGTCCATTTATCGTCTAATTGGGCTACACGCTCAGTTCCCATGTTGATCATCGGTTCAATCGCAATCGTTAATCCATTTTGGATTTTCTTTCCACGACCTCTGCGTCCGTAATTAGGTACTTGCGGATCTTCGTGCAATGTTTTTCCTAAACCATGTCCAACTAAATCGCGCACAACTCCATACCCATGTTTTTCAGCATGCGTTTGAATGGCCCAACCAATGTCTTCAATGCGATTTCCTGTAACACATTGCTCAATTCCTAAATACAAACATTCTTTCGTTACTTGAAGCAATTTTTTTACTTCAGGTTTTACATTTCCGATTTCGAATGTGTAGGCATGATCGCCATAATATCCTTCGAAAATGGCTCCACAGTCAACCGAAACAATATCTCCATCTTGCAATGGACGTTCCGTTGGTAATCCGTGAACAACTTGCTCGTTCACCGAAATCAATAAGGTACTTGGACAACCATACAATCCTAAAAATCCAGGAATTGATTTTTGTGAGCGAATATAATCCTCAGCCAATTGATCTAAGTATTTAGGAGTGATACCGATTTTAATCTCTTCGGCAACTTTTCCTAATGTACGACTTACGACCTGCGCAGCTTCACGCATGATCTCAATTTCCTGAGGAGTTTTGTAGATAATCATATTTCGATCGAATATTTTCATTCAGAGTGCAAAGATACAAAGGATTTAAGAATTCTTGCTTGTCAGTAGATAGAGAAAATTGAGAAATGCAATTTAAACCTTGTTTGCATAAAAAAAGGCTCTCCGAAATGGAAAGCCTTTTACTATGATTGAATGACTAAAAATTAAGCCAATACTTCTCTTACTTTATCAGCAGCTTCTTGTAAAAGAACAACTGATTGTACGTTTAATCCTGAATCGTCGATTAATTTTTTCGCTTCTTCAGCATTTGTTCCTTGTAAACGAACAATTAATGGAACTGGGAATTCACCAATGTTTTTGTAAGCATCAACAACTCCTTGAGCAACACGGTCACAACGAACGATACCACCGAAGATGTTAATTAAGATTGCTTTTACATTTGGATCTTTCAAAATGATATGGAAAGCTTTCTCAACACGCTCAGCATTTGCAGTACCACCTACGTCCAAGAAGTTCGCTGGGTTACCACCTGATAATTTGATGATGTCCATAGTCGCCATAGCTAAACCAGCACCGTTCACCATACATCCAACGTTTCCGTCCAATTTAACGAAGTTCAATCCTGCTTCATCCGCTTCAACTTCTGTTGGATCTTCTTCTGTTTTATCACGCATTGCAGCATAGTCTGGGTGACGGAACAATCCGTTTCCATCCATTGTTACTTTCGCATCAACAGCAATGATTTTATTATCTGAAGTTTTTAATACAGGGTTGATTTCGAACATTGAAGCGTCGATTCCTTCGTAAGCAGTGTACAACGAAACAACAAATTTTGTCATTTGTTTGAACGCTTCACCTGATAAACCTAAGTTGAAAGCGATTTTACGCGCTTGGAAACCTTGGATACCAACACGTGGATCAATTACTTCTTTGAAAATTAATTCTGGAGTGTGCTCAGCAACGTGCTCAATGTCCATTCCACCTTCAGTAGAGTAGATAATTACGTTACGTCCTTTTTCACGATCCAACAAAACTGACATATAGAATTCTGAAGTTTCAGATTCTCCTGGGTAATAAACGTCTTGTGCGATTAACACTTTGTTTACTTTTTTACCTTTTCCGTTTGTTTGAGCAGTTTCTAAGTGTCCACCTAGAATACCTTTCACTTTTTCTTCAACTTGGTCAATTCCTTTTGCAAGAACAACACCGTGAGATCCAGTTTCTTGAACAAGTCCTTTACCACGACCACCTGCGTGAATTTGTGCTTTAACTACGTACCAGCTTGTACCAGTTTCTTCTGTTAATTTTTTAGCTGCAGCTACTGCATCCTCAACCTTGTCAACTACGATTCCTTCTTGGATTGCAACACCGTAGCTTTTCAAAATCGATTTACCTTGATATTCGTGTAAGTTCATGTTCTGAATTTTTGTGGGGTAAAAGTATACTTAATTGATAAATTTTTCAAGTTTATTAGCACATATTTTTTGTGAAACTATGAACGCGCATTTTTCCAAGAACTTAAGCTCTCTCTCGATGCGAATTCTTTTTTGTCTCTCGCCTTAATTGAATCCCAAATTTGGTTGATTCCATGTTGCAAGGCTTCTTGTTCTTCTTGCATTGCATCGTACATCACACGCGGGTCTTCAAAATAATGTTTGATAAAGTTCGTGTCAAAATCCCCTGAACGGAACGCTGGATGTTTCAATACATATTTACCGAAATCCAAGGTTGTTTTTAATCCTGAAATTTGATAATTGTCGATTGCTTTAATCGTGCGTTCAATTGCTTCTTCACGTGTTTTTCCCCAAATCACCAATTTGGCAATCATTGGATCGTAAAAAATTGGAATGTCCATTCCTTCCACAAAGGCATCGTCAACACGTGTATTTCTTCCTGCTGGAATGCGGTAACGTTTTAAATTTCCTATATCTGGTGTAAAACCATTCAATGTATCTTCTGCATACACGCGCACTTCAATTGCATGTCCATTGATGCTTAATTCATCTTGTAATTTCGGTAAACGCTCTCCACGTGCAACACGCACTTGCCATTCAACTAAATCTGTTCCTGTGATTTCTTCGGTAACCGGATGCTCAACTTGCAAACGTGTATTCATTTCAAGGAAAAAGAAATCTAAATTTCCATCCACCAAAAATTCTACTGTTCCAGCACCTTCGTAATTACAAGCTTTACACACATTCACAGCTGCTTCACCCATTCGCTTACGCAATTCAGGTGTTAAAACGGCACTTGGTGCTTCTTCAATTACTTTTTGGTGACGACGTTGAATCGAACATTCACGTTCAAACAAGTAAACAACATTTCCTAAACTATCAGCGAATACTTGAATTTCAATGTGACGTGGTTTGGTAACGAATTTCTCAATGAACACTGCATCATCGCCAAACGAAGAACGAGCTTCATTTTGAGCCATGCGCATTTGTTCTGCGAAATCTTCAGAACGCTCAACCAAGCGCATTCCTTTTCCACCACCACCAGCAGAAGCTTTGATTAAGATTGGATAACCAACTTCTTCAGCAATTTTAATGGCTTCATTCACATCGGTAATTGCAGAATCAACACCTGGAACTAAAGGAACATTGTAGCTTTTTACGGCTTGTTTCGCACTTAATTTATCGCCCATCAATTCCATAGATTCTGGAGATGGACCAATTAATTTCATTCCAGCTGCTTTCACTTTACGCGCAAAACCTGCGTTTTCAGAAAGGAAACCATATCCTGGGTGAATCGCATCAACGCCAAGATCTTTACAATATTGAAGAATTAAATCTTGTTTCAAATAACTCTCAGACGAAGGACTTGCGCCAACGTAAACTGCCTCATCAGCTTCAAGAACATGCGGTGCATTTTTATCTGCATCCGAATAAATTGCAACACTTGCAATGTTCATTTTCTTCAAGGT
>JBDKHH010000080.1:0-10897 GCA_039797785.1 Bacteroidota bacterium
TCGCGGCAAAAGTAGTTGCGAAGGAAACACCGGCCATTCGTGCTCATTATTTCCTGGTGAAAGGAAAACTTCACAAACAATATTCAGAAATTGGAAAAGCCCTTGCGAGCTACAAAAAAGCGGAAGTTTATTACTTAAAGAAAAGGGATAATGATAGTGTACTGCTCGTCAAAACGTTGAAAGCAGAAGTGTTCCGTTTTGGAATGCTGGAAAAAGAAAGCTTGGATGAAATTCACAAGGCGCAAAACTATTTAACGAAAAGCTGTTCACCGAATATTCATGCATATTTCTTAAATCGAAAATTAGCCATTTACAATTATTGGCTCTTCGAAAAAGACAGAGCTGCCATCGATGATATTCTTGAGGAATTATTAGCCTTACAAGATAAAATAACCGATTACGAAACAATGGCCTACACGCTCAATGAACAAGGAAATATTGTTGAAAAAGGCATCGGACAAGTAGAATCAATTCCTTATTACGAAAAGGCATTTGAGTACGCCATTCAACACAAGCAATCGGTTGCAGGTGCTGATATTGCCATTAATATTGGTCGCCTTTATCAAAATCAGACACAGTTTCACAAAGCGATAGAGGCGTATTTCAAAGGTGTTGAATTGGCAAAGAAAACTAACAATATTTACCAACTTTCCCGCTTATATCAAGGATTATCATTTTGTCACGAATTCATTAATGACTTAAAAGGTGCTCTCAACTACCGCGATACATCTTATGGATATGCAACCGACTTTAATTTGAATCAAAGTGGAGTGGAATTACAAAAAATCGAACGTCGCTACAACCTTAACTTAAAGGAAAAAGAACTTAAACTGAAAAATACGGAAATCGAACAGTTTCAGTCGCGCTATTTGTACATGCTCTTGATTATAGGAATTATTGCCGTGATTGCTGTAATTCTCGTAATTAACCATCGAAGAACATTACGTACAAACAAAAAACTGGACAAACTTTCAAAAGAAAATGAATTCTTGTTGCGTGAAGCCAATCACCGTATTCACAATAACCTTCAGCTAATTATCATCCTGATAAATTCGGAACTCAACAAAGGTTCAGGTGAAATGGAAAATCAATTGATCAAACTACAATCACAAGTGGATTCTATCGCCACCTTACATAAACATTTGTACCAAACGGATGACAAACGCACAGTCAACATGGTCGAATACATTCGTGAAATCAAAATCAATTTGAACGACCATTTCGTGAGCAAAAATGTGCAAGTTGACTTCGATATTCCTGATTTCAAAGTGGCGACCGACCAAGCCATGCAAATCGGATTAATCATTACAGAAATGTGCATCAACACCTTGAAACATGCGTTTTCAGACACACAGGAAAACCGTCACGTTTACTTACACATGGAAATTGAGAAACAAGCGATTCTCGTTACCTACAAAGACAATGGCGACCAACTCAATGGAAAAGAAATTAAACCAAAACTTATTTCACAGTTATTGCGCCAATTGAAGGCTGAAGTAGATCTTGATACAAAAGCTGGTTATCACATTCAATTTAAAATCAATCGTTAAGAAATTATGCATTCAACAAAGATCTTGATTGTAGAAGATGAAGTAATTATTGCAGATTACATTGGTGAACTTTTAGAGAAAGAAGGATTCACGCATATCGAAATCGCCAATGATATTGAGGAAGCGAAAAAGCTCTATGCTTCATTCAATCCCGAACTCATCTTGTTAGACATCAACATTCATGGTGAAAACGAAGGCATCAACTTGAGTACAGAATTAGAGTTGAAATCGAAAGTGATTTTCTTGACGGCACAAAATGATCGTACAACCATCAACGCAGCGATTAAAACAAAACCACAGGCGTATCTTACAAAACCCATCAAGAAAAATGATTTAACTGCTGCTATTTCCTTGGCAATCGCAAACCTGCAAGATACATTTGTAGTATTCAAAGATGGTTATACGGATGTGAAATTGAACTTCGATGAATTGCTGTACATTAAAAGTGATGGAAACTACATTGATGTGTTTACAACCAATCACAAATATACCTTGCGCCGTTCCTTGGAAAGTTTTCACGCCGAATTGGACAAAGATTTGTTTCAGCAAATCCATCGCTCAATCATAGTGAACACTAGCAAAGTCACTGAAAAGAAGAGCAATGCATTGTTCATCAATACAATTGAATTACCCATGTCGCGCTCCTTCCGAATTTCCTTATAGTGTCATTCACATACAAAGATGTGCACTTTGTCACATCAATTAAATAAAGTGTTTTTCTAACTATACATTTGGTTCATTATTCTTAAAACCATATGTATGATTAAAAATTATCTATCTTTTTTAATGCTCATTCTTACGAGTTCAATTGTATTTGGACAAGCAACCTTGAGCTACGACAAGGGAACAGGTGTGAACGGCGGCATGACAGCCTCTGTTACTTTCCCAGAATTATCAACTTGCCAAACTGCAGTTTCCGTGTTAGGAAATTCAGGAATCTGGAATGGCTCTGTTTGGAGCAATGGAACATTCAATGTTATTGTGAATGGAACGAACATTGGAAATTATCCAACTAACACGAATGTTAGCTTAAACGCCTACCTTCCAATTACTTCGTTGCAGCTTACGTCGAATGCTGGAACATGGCATACAGTGGGTGGAGTTGTTACATTGACATCTCCAGCGACATTCGGTGCACCAACAGTTTCAAACGTAACGTATGCTGTAGGAGCAACTGCTTCTCCGCTAACTGCAACATTAACAGGTGGAGCAACAACGTTAAAATGGTATACATCAGCAACTGGTGCTGGTTATACAGCTACAGCTCCAACTCCGAGTACAGCATCTGCAGGAATCACTTCGTATTGGGTTTCTCAAGCTAACGCTACAGGTTGTGAAGGACCACGTGCTTTAGTCAAAGTATATGTTGGTACAATCAACAATCCATACCATGGAGGTACTGGTGTAATTGGTGGACAAACCGCTTCAATTACATTAGGTGATTTTTCTACATGTCAAACAGAAGTTTATGTTGACGGTGGATCAGGAATTTACAATGGTGTTTCATGGAGTACTGGTAATTTTAACCTTATTGTGAACGGTACAACTGTTGGATCGTTTTTTGGAGGATCACAAGTTGATCTTACATCTTATATTCCAGTAACAAGTGTTCAAGTTACTTCAAATGCTGGTACTTGGCACACAGTTGATGCAACAGTTCACGTTGTTTCTTTAGCTTCTTCTGCTCCTGCAGCTCCTGCAGTTGCTAATATCTACTATACACCAGGACAAACAGCTGTTCCATTGACAGCAACATTATCTGGATCAGGTGCCTCATTAAAATGGTACACATCTGCAATTGGTGATGGTTATTCTGCAACTGCTCCAACTCCTTCAACTGCTGCTGTTGGAACAACTTCTTACTGGGTTGCGCAAGCGGACGCTTCAGGATGTGAGAGTCAACGTTCAGAGATTAAAGTAATCGTTGCAAACTTGGGTACACATTTGGATTTCGACGGTACTAACGACGAAGTATTGGTTCCAGCTGAAACAATTAACAATCTTGCTTCTGCGACTATCGAAACATGGGTTTATTTGAACTCAATCGGTACAGACCAATCAATTTTCACGAAGCAAAGTAATTTTGAAAATACCTATGTTAATTTTCAAGTTATGGCAGATGGATCGGTATATTATAAATCAAAAAACAATTCTGGTCAAATCTCTTCTAACACTTTATTAAGTGCAGGTCAATGGTATCACATTGCTTTAAGTTTTGACGGTGGTGATGCTGATTTATACATCAATGGTGTATTGGATGCTTCAGCTGCTGGAGATTTCAGTATTCCAGATGACATTACGATTACAGGAGCTTCTTTAGGTAGCGTTTATACAAACGGTAATTATTTAAATGGAAGTATCGACGAATTCAGAGTATGGAACTCACTATTGGATGAAGCAACAATCAATAGAAGAATGAATTGTGAAATCGACCCAGCAACAGCAGGTTTATTGGCTTATTACACATTCAACCATGGTTATGATGCAGTTGAAAATCTAACAGCTACAACATTGGTTGATCAAACTACTTACGCTCACGACGGAACATTGAACAACTTCGGTTTAACTGCTGCAACGTCAAACTGGATTGATGGTTCACCAATTTCTTCAGGTGTTATTATCCCAGAAATGCCTACAGGAACACAAACATTCACATATTGTTTCAATGAAACTGCTGTTCAATTAGACGCAACTGGAACTGGTTTGATGTGGTTTACAACGCAAGTTGGTGGTACAGGTGACGCAACTGCTCCTACTCCATCTACAACTTCAGCTGGAACTACTTCTTACTGGGTTGCTAGTACAAATGCAAACGGATGTGAATCTGAGCGTTTAGAAGTTCAAGTAGACGTTCTTCCTCAAGCGACTGGAACAGATGTACAAGAAGCATGTGATTCTTACCAATGGATTGACGGAAATACATACACTTCAAGCAACAACGCAGCAACATACACAATTGCTGGTGGTGCAGCGAACGGATGTGACTCGTTGGTAACATTGGATTTAACAATCAATACAACTCCAACAGCTACAAACACAGATAACGGTAATGGAACATTTACTGCATCTGGAAATGGAAGTTACCAATGGGTTGATTGTGCAAATGCAAATGCTCCAATCGCTGGTGCAACAAACGCATTGTTTGCTCCTTCAGTAAATGGAAACTATGCAGTTGTTGTTTCAGCAAACGGATGTAGTTCTACTTCAAACTGTATTGCTATCAATTCACTTGAATTGAACGAATTAACAGGAACTGCAACAATCACTGTTGTACCTAATCCAGGAACTGACGTAGTGAACATCGTTTCTTCAACACCAGTTGATCAAGCAATCGTTTATTCTTCAAATGGAAGTTTGATGGATCAATACACATCGAATTCATTCAACGTACAAACATACGCTCCAGGTGTTTACTTTATTCATGTAATTACATCAAATGGAAAACAAGTTGTTCGTTTTGTAAAACAATAAAACCACCGCGAAGCAACATATGCATTGCGGATAATCACTCAGCTACGGCTGATACAATTCACGAAAAAGAAAAGAGTCCCGCTATAGCGGGGCTTTTTTTTTGAAACTATTTAATTTCTCCACGTTCAGCATTCTTACAAATTTCAGAATTGTATTTCCAATGACCAAAAACTATTTTTGATATTACGGTACATTTTTTGAAGTTGAATTCCTGAATTAGTAATTTAGGCGTATGAAAATCTGTACTTTTATCATTGTTTCTTTACTTGCTGTAAACACATTATATGGTCAATCAAACGCGGGAATTTATAAATTCAAATGGCGAATAGACAATCGTTTAGTTAATAATTTTGTCGTGAATAATACCGGCGGAAATGATTTAACGATTCCAACAGCACTGTATGATTCAATTCTTTCAAGAGTTGACTTATTGGTCAGTCAAGAAATGCAGACTGAAACTCATTTGCTATATCCTCTAAATAAAAAAGGCAAAGAATTGAAAACATGGTCTTCATCAAGTCAAGTTGGAGGATTACCTAGAGGTACAAAACGAAAAGCAATGAGAACTGAATATTTGGACTATTATGTGAAGTTCAAAATTTTAGTTGATGTCAATAAAACAATGACCTTTGGAAACACCGCAGCTAGCTATTCCCGATTAAAACCTTATGTTCGAATCAAAATGCGCGTTTATGGGGTTGACAAACGATTAAAACGTCACAAGCAAATACGTTTAGGAGGTTTTGATAGCATAAGCAGTTTCGAATTTAACGTGGGCGGAACAACTGTAACAAATTCAAATGCCTTACCAATTGAACAGGTATTAGATATGATTTTTAAAGGACTCTTAAAATTTGAAAATAAGATCTAATTCCTTGATGCAATCGAATCATATTCTCTTTTCATCTTTTTTTTATTAGTATTTGTAACTCTTAAAGTATTTATTAAGTCTAAGAATTCGATTGTGCGGAGCGTTTCAAAGAACATTTTTAGCTTCGCTGCTACTTTGTGGTGCTTACTTTTTTTGTTTACCAGTGCGGACAAAAAGTAAGCAGAAACCAAGAGCTTACCCCATAATTTACGAGTATGAATTCGCAAATTCAAACTTCAATCATTAAAAAAACTGACTTCCATCCCGTATGTTTGACCTGTAGTTTCTTTTCAACCAAGCTCTCAACATTGTTTGAGACTGATTGGGAAAATTCAATATAGTAGTACAATTAAGTTAGGTTAAAGAAAATCCATCGCAAATTGTTAAGTAGTGAACGGTTAAAATTTTCTTTGGAGGAGTGAAAACTGGCGTGTGCCTGCTAGTGTGAGAGCGAGCTAAAAGCACTGCCAGTTGAACTCCCTTTTTTGTTGGATCTGGTTTCTCCCTATATTCTGATCGGTGATAGTTAGAGTTGCGGCGGGGTCATAAATGTTAAGGTCTGCAGTTTATATGTATAGTGGTTTTTCATTAATGTAAAAAATTGGCATTTTATTCTCCCTGTTACCACTCTATTTAATCACAAAGAGGAAGCATTGCTTCCTCTTTTTTTATTCTATTTCCTCCATCGTTTGCGAATCTGTTTCTTCCGCATTCCTCATTAAAACAAGGGCATGACTTTGAAAGTTTGCTGGCGTTACACCCGTTAGATTCTTAAAATGCAGATAAAACATTGATTTGTTTTTATACCCAACAGTTTCAGCAATTCCTTCCATACTATAATTCTCATAACGCTTATCAAGCAATAATTTTTTCGCTAAGTCAACGCGCTTTTCATTGACCAAATTTCGAAAAGGAACATTGTAATGACCATTAATTGTTTGTGATAAATCTTTCACATTTGTACTCAATTTCTTAGCTAATTTCTGAATCGTTAAATCGGGATCTTTATATAGTTCTTTCTCGTAAAATGCTTTTTCAAATTTCTCAACCAAAACGAGCGAAATCTTTTTCTCAATTAATTCTGATTCCTGGGTATCCTCTATAAATGTCGGATGACTCATTTTCTCCAAACTCATCTTTACCAAAAATCTATTTTTTCTATTGATGCGGACAATAAACACGACACTAATCGTAAGCAAAACAAACACAAAGGCCAATACAATAACTAGTTGGATGGTTTTCGACTGTTCAATCTTCAATTTCTCACTAGCAATTGTTTTTTCGATTCGCTGATTTTTAAGAAGTTCTTGCTTTTTAATGCGTTCCAAAGCCAATAGACTTTCTTGCTTTTTTTGTTGTTTCAGAATCTTTTCTTTCAACAATTCATACTTATAGGACTTCTCAAAATTATTCAGTTTTGAATAACACAAAGCAAGATTACTATAAACATTAAAAAGTCCAACAGAATTTTCAGCTTCCAAAATATCTTTCGCCTTCAAAAGAATTGGCTCTGCTTTATTCCATTGAAATGAAGTGATGTACAACTGACCTAGATTTGTGTAAAAAGAACCTTTTATATTATCAGGTACATCCTTTTCTAATTGCACTAAAATCTCCAAGGCTTTCTCCACATTCCCTCTCCCTTCTTCGATTCCTGACAACAACATCATCTTATTTAAATGACCTTCTGTTAAACCATATTTCTCGTATTCCAAGGCTTTTACAAGATATCTTTCTGCGTCATTGTACTTCTTTTGATAATAGTAGGTCAAAGCAATGTTAAAATAGTTTGACTGACTATAATGTTTATCCTTCAAGTTCTTACTAAACTCCAGTGCTCTAAAAAAATGAAGCTGACTTTTATTGTAATCATCTAAAAACTGAAAATAGGCACCAAGAAAAATTTCCACATCTGCCGAAAGTTGTTGGTCTTTAATCAGTTTGGCTTTATTTTCCAATTTATTGGTCAAAGGCGTTAACATCAAACGATCATTGCTTGTAATCAGCAATTGCAGCGCAATCATTGAATGAACGACAAAATCCTCTGTTGAACTTTCCAATAAGTTCGTATTATCCAACAATCGTTTAGCCAAAATCTCTGGTTCCTTTGAATATTCCGCTGAATAATACCCCATCATTTCGTGAATTACGAATGAATTTCCTTTGTGTTGATTAGCTGCTTTTTTCTTTAGCTCATAAAACGTGTGAATATCCTTATTCCATGCTCGATCTATTTCAAACGAATAGGATTGAAATGTGAACAAGAAGAATAAAATAATGAAACTGGAGAATTTTTTCATATTGTATTTTGTATAAGGAATAATTGTTTTGCAAATTTAGCACATTTCAAATCAATATTGCAGTAGATTAAGGTTCACTCAATACGAATTTAGAATTATTCCACTTAAACCCATAATCCCTTTTATTTAAAAGCATTAGCTCCAAAATTAAGTAGTATCAATTCAGGTATTCATACAAAAAGACCCTTTTTTTCATTGCAACATTCTTGTATTATTGACCAAAATCTTAGTCCCACTAATACGCTGTAATTATGAAAGTTACCAATGTTCATTTACTACAAAACTGTTTTAATGCTCAGAAAGAGCAGTTTTCTCCTGTAGTAATTCATTTATGGTTATTTATCACAATGACCGTTGGATTATCATTTACGTCCACTGCCCAATCAAATCCTTTAAAAGTATTGTTTATTGGAAACAGCATCACTTATTTCAATGACATGCCACTTTTGTTTGAATCCATGGCAGAAGACAAAGGTCACTCTGTTGACGTTTCAATGTATGCTCCGGGCGGAACTGGATTTGTGCATCATTTTGTAGATCCGAATGTGCATACCTTACTGAATTCCACTGTTTGGGATATCGTAGTGCTACAACCTGGAAGCGGTGAATCGGCTGGAGCCTCCTACCCTGTTTCCACGACTATTCAGCGCGGACAAATTATTTTGGATTCTATCTATGCCCACAGTCCATGCGCGAAAGTTTATTTGTATCAAATACCTTATGGAGTCGTTTCCGCATCCGATTACGCGAATTATTTTAGTGTTCAGGATTTAATTATTGATAACCTACACCAAATGGCCGATGCGTTAGAAGTCCAATTGATTCCAGCCGGAGCATCTGCACGAACCTACTATTCAACTTCACCCAATATTTATTTACATAACACTTACAACGACATTCATCCAAGTTTAGCAGGATCATTTTTAACGGCGGCAACAGCCTATTCAAGCATTTTTCAAGATTCAATTAGCGATTGTAATTTCGCATCCACATTACCTCAAGACAGCGTACAAAACCTTTATACTATTGCAGAAAATACGGTGATGAATCATTTCTCAGAGTGGAACATAAACACCTATAATTTGAACGCTAGTTTCAGCGAAAGTATCAATGGAAATGTGGTTCAATTCACCAATTTATCTTCTGGTTATTCTTCTTCAATCTGGAACTTTGGAGATGGAATGAGCGATGTTATGAATTCACCACAGCATAGCTACACGAACAATGGAACGTATGAAATACAACTAACTGTTTTTGATTCAAACGGTTGCTCCGACAGTACTTCAACCATCATTCAATTATCGAATTTGGGATTTTCTAAAGACTTGAATCATACGAAAATAATTACTTTTCCAAATCCAGCCAACGAATTCATTCAGCTAACATCAGAAGAACCGATTGACAATATTATACTGCTCGATAATTCAGGAAAAATACTTTACTCAACTACAGAAACAACCATTTCCATAAACGAATTACCTGATGGAAATTACTATTTAGAAATATCCATCAACGGAAAAAAAACCTTAGAACCTTTTATAAAACAACCATAACTTGCTCTAAATTCACTTGGTTAATGATACACTAATGATAATTAAGGGCGTTTGTTAGTGTGAATGGCAGGGAATTTTCTCTGCCATTTTTAGTTTTAAAAGAATAAAAATCTTCAATAAAAACACATCAAACGTGCTATTAGATTTTTCCATTCTTTAACGTTTAACTTAAAATAATGGACAAATCGCCATTTGCTCAATTGATCTCAACAGTTTATTACAACAATTCAACACCGATATTCAATAAATACTGATTACTTTATTGTAATTTTGCACCACAATTTGGACAGATGGAATTTACATTAAATACGATTGAAGAAGCAATCGAAGAAATAAAACAAGGAAAAGTAATAATCGTTGTTGACGATGAAGATCGCGAAAACGAAGGAGATTTCCTTACTGCAGCTAGAAATGTCACACCGGAAGTAATCAATTTCATGGCAACACATGGTCGTGGATTAATCTGTGCTCCATTGGTAGAAGATCGTTGTGATGAATTGGGATTGGATTTAATGGTTCGTTCAAATTCAGCTACTTACGAAACACCATTTACAGTTTCTGTAGATTTAAATGGTCATGGTTGTACAACTGGAATTTCAGCAAGCGACCGTTCAAAAACGATTTTAGCATTAATCAATCCAGAAACAAAACCAGACGAATTAGGTAAACCTGGACACATTTTCCCTTTACGTGCGAAAAAAGAAGGTGTTTTACGTCGCGCTGGTCACACAGAAGCAGCAGTAGATCTATCGCGTTTAGCAGGATTTGAAGAAGCGGGTGTAATTGTTGAAATCTTGAACGAAGATGGAACAATGGCGCGTTTACCTCAATTGATGGAAATTGCTAAGAAATTTGATTTAAAAATCGTTTCAATTGCTGATTTGATTGAATATCGTATCAAAAATGAATCCTTGATTGAGCGTTTGATTGACGTCAAAATGCCAACAGAATATGGAAACTTTGATCTTTACGCCTACCGCGAAACGAATTCAGGAAAAGAACATTTAGCCTTGGTTAAAGGAACATGGGAAAAAGATGAAGCTGTTTTGGTGCGCGTTCATTCATCGTGTATTACAGGTGATATTTTCGGTTCTTGCCGTTGTGATTGTGGACCTCAGTTGCACAAAGCAATGGAAATGATTGAAAAAGAAG
>JBDKHH010000081.1:0-3618 GCA_039797785.1 Bacteroidota bacterium
TTTCATTCCTCCATCACTGAAGCACGTTCCAAATAATCGTACAATTCAAATACGCGTGTTTTTGTAATTTCAATTGTTCGCGAACCGACAATTAGGTTTTGAATCGTTCCACCGCCTGAATAGCGTTCTTCACTCATCAAATAATTCACTTGTTGTTCACTTTCACGGTATTTTATCCAATTTCGCTGACTCACTTTTAGGGTTTCTTTGTCCGCTGGTTCGAGTTTAGCCACAAGTAATTTGTAGTATTTGTTGAGCAAGACTTCATAGTCTTTCGCAAGTTGGTCATTTGAGAATTGCATCCCTAAATCGGTGTAATCGACTTCAATGAACAACTCGAAACGACGTTCAACAATAAAGGTGTCTACCCGAAACTCAAGTTGAATTTTCTTGAAATTATCAGAATGAGACTCTTCTTTTTGTAAAGCACTACGCACACTATCTGCTTCTTTTACCAATTGTTTTTCAATACGAAGCGTGTCTTCTTTTGTTGGTTCGCTTGGGTAATTTTGCGAGAAGGTTACTGAGTAAACGAAAGAGCAAAGAATTATCAGAATAGCGTTTTTCATAAATGTGAATTTGTGGTTATTGATGTTGAAGTTAGTTCTTTTCCTTTATTTTCTATCATGCAAGAAGTTCAATTTTAAGTTCTTTCATCCTCAATTTTTATTCTTTACACTCTTCACAATAAATTTCTTTGATCTTCTGGTCATCGAAAATTTGAAAATTCAACGCTGGATTATTGAAGAAATCACAAAATTCTTTGCCGCTGTAACGTTTGATCTTTTTGAAATATTTCAAGTAGGTTTCCCGTGGTAAATCAATTCCTGTTAGGTGAATTAACTTGAGGAAAAAGATCAAATCTTCCGAATTTTTCGTGTCATCAATTTTATTTTCCGTGATCTCATACGCATATTTCGGGTCCCAAAAAAAGTTGTAATAACTTGCTATTTCGAATGTTTTATCGGCATTTAATTTTGCAGGTTTCACATAGCGTTTTGCTTGTGGATAATAATAATCGTTTGGATTGCGAGAGCCCGTTGACATAAAGTAATTCCAATCATTATTTGAGGCGATATTCAATAACATGCGCGCTCGTTGTTTTTCATCGACATATTTCCATTCACGAATTGAATCATACATACTTTTCTTTTTGTAGGTGTACAAACCGTAAGTGTATAAATGATAATCGATAATGGCCAGGGAAGTATTCAGTTGTTCGTCGGTCGAATCCATCATCCATAAGATTTTTAACTTCTGCTGAAACTTTTTAAGGGATTGAACCGAGAAGGAATCCAATTCAAAATTCATCACTGCCAGATTGTGCAACAACTTACGATTTCTCTTATCAATTGGAATTTGAACACTATTGATTTCCTTCAAGGTCATTTTGCCTGCTTGGGCCAATCCGTATTGGATTTCTTGCAATTCACTGCATTTTCGAACATCCTTTTCACCCAGCGCCTTTTGCAATTGTTCATTCGTAATGATTTTATCATATTCTACTTCATATTCGGATTGGGTGATGAATTTGATGTCCACATAGCGATGATTTTTCAGAAGAAATTCCATTTCAGTGCTAAATGCCTTGTTCTGTAATTTTTCTTTTAAAACAGAATCGGGTAATTCTCCCAAATAAGCGTAATTCGTCCCAACAATATCCTTTCTGAAATCAGCAAAGTTCTCAGAGGTTTTAACATGAATCAGTGAAGAATCGATTCCCAACGTCAATAATTCTTGAATCAGATAATTCGCCCGTCGATTGTACAAGATTTGATTTCCTTCTTTTGATCCTTCAATACTTGCATACCCTTCAATTTCAATTTTTTTAATTTTCTTTTGATTCGATTGAATATCTTCAATAATGTCTGGTAAAATGCTATCGTACGGAACAATCTTAGATTTATTGAAATACATACGATGTTCAACTGTGTCTTTTGAATATTTCTTCATAACCTCTACCGAAGGCTCAAAACCATAACTCAAGGGGATTTTTACGTGGAATTCACTCGGCATTACGTTGAAAAGGGTATTGCTACATGGTCGTTTATTTTGAATTACAACCAGATTGACTTCAAATTCTTCTTTCAAATAGGAAGGAACTTTTCCCAAGTAAATTCCTGTTCTATAATATCTATTTCCTTTAAAATCTTTTCGGTAAACAGGCTTGAGTGGAATTCCACGTACATTGGATTGACCATTGAAATTGGATGAACTGTCGCAGGTGTATTGTGATTTCACAATTATATCAGCCATTAAACCATCTCTCCAAGGATTGTAAAAACGCATACGCGAATGAAAAACGGGTGGAATAACAAAACCCCAAAATGTTGATGCATTATAGCGGTAGATAATTGAACTGTCCTCTGTTACTTCTATAAAACCAGCTGGAGAACGTAGATTGCAAATAAAACATCTCCATGGTCTTTCCGGACGGAATTGTACAGTCGTATCGCGCTGTTGCTTGTAAGTGTCTTGGTATTTTGCACCTCCAAAAAGTTGACAAGCATAGAATTTACCGTCTTCACCAATTGCAATATTCGTATAAGTTGTTTCAAAATCTTTGCGAATCATGTTTGCATAATGTGGAGGCGAATTTTTCCATTGTAATACAATCGTTTCAGCGAGTTTTTCATAAGTATCTAAACGATTGATTTTTTTGTCAAGCGATGGTGCGTTAAGATTTAAATAATTGAAGAGTACATTTTCACCTACCGTATTGAATAGTTTTCCGTAAAAATCTATACGATTCTTAGGCGTATGTTTTTTTCGTTTTATTTGGTAATGTGTCAATTTATCTTTTCGGAGCATGTAATTTGCGTGGTCCTGAGAAGCTTGACTCAAAGCTGATTCATTCGCGAGTGGTTCAACCTTTGCCTTCTTGCGCAAAGCATTTACTTCTTCTAAAATGTAGGTATTTAATAATTCTGCATCAACAGTTGATGGATTTAATCGTGTTTGGGAGAATGACAATTGAATGCCAAAATAAAATTGGAATACGAAAAAGACGAAAGCTGCTAAGGCGTATGTATTAGTTTTAGGTTTTATCGTGTTTAGTTGGTTCATCTCTTGTTTAAAAAAGAATAAGTGAATTCAAAAAAGTAACGGTTTAAAGAACAAATATAGATTTTTAAACTAGTTTATCATCAAATCTCATCCACATGTAACCAGGTTAAATGCACGATTCCAGTTATGAAAATAGAAAATAATAGACCAAGAATAAAAATCAGTAGACGATGAATTGGTTTCAGTTTAAAACCTGAAAAATAATGTTGAATTAGAAATTCGAACGCCCAACCGAAGGTGTAAAAGCCATTGGCAATCAATAAAAAAAGCGCAGAACCAATAAGCACATCTGAGATTCCCCAACGTAAAACACCCATCCATTCATTCAATGCAATGGTTACCTGAACAAAAATGATTACGAGATTATAAATGATCCGTTTTCGTTCCCACCACTTGATGATTGATTTGTAATCATCTTCTTTTTGAATTTTACTTGGATTGTCTAATAGTTCGTCCATTTGAAATGCATGAGCAGTTTATCTTAAAACAATAAATCCCTTCGAATTGTGAGCTGGAAATTAAACAATTTTTTCAAGTTCATTGATTAACACT
>JBDKHH010000082.1:0-7514 GCA_039797785.1 Bacteroidota bacterium
GCTCTCGAAGCTTAGTTCGATATCACCAAACCCACACTCTTAAACGGCTGCTCAATCCGTTCTTTATTGTACAAGGTGAAAAACAATTCATTCTTCTTAAGAAGCTTTGATTTATTCAAGCCATCACATTCAATTGTATAAGCGATTTTGTTTTTCGCATGTGGTTTGAATTTCTCTACGAAGGTTGGTCGAATGGCCTTGAATAAAATAAGACGATCATCCAACCATATTAGCTTTTTCGAACTGACTACCAAATCTGCCAAGGTATTTAAATCATCTTGCGTTTCACAATACAATTCAGTGAATAATTGGATGCGTAAAGCGTTATCCGTTTTTCGTGAAAAAGTATAGGTTCCTAATGGAATGCACTTATCGGAAGTGTGCTCCTTTTCAATCTTCGCAAATAAGCGCGTTTTTTCTTTCCACTTCTTCGTGTAAAACCAATGCGCATGTTCTTTCGGCGGAACAAGATGGTTTTGACGGATTGTATAGTGACTAAACAACTGATACAATTCTAGTTGCTTTTTCAGTTTGTTTTTCAAAAAGACATCTGGCTCTTCTGTAATTTCGAAATCTTCATTCACTGAAAAAAGTGTGTTTTCCAAGTAGGCAAATCCATTGTAAAACAACTCACTCGTTTTTAATTTATTCGTTGTAAACACCAACGAACGTTTTGTGTTGAAAGCGCTATCAATGACCAATTCTTTTCCAACAAAAGGGGCCGAGTGAGGAAGATTTTTGTTGTAATTCACGCGCAAGAAATTGTAAATCGTGGGTGTAATATCCAAATGCGAAACAATCGATTTCGATAATTTTCCTTCTTTTAACAAGGGCGAATAGATGAGAATTGGAACGTTGTATTTGGTTAATTTATTCGGCGCATACAATTCTGTACCGTGATCTCCGGTGATAATGAAGATCGTATTTTCATAATCTTTTCGCAGTTTCCATGTCTCAAAATAGTCGCGTAGTTTTGCATCTGTATACGCAAACGAACCAAATTTACCAGCATTTTCCGCAATATTTAATCTTATTTCACGGTCTTTAATGCGTTTTGATTTTCGTTTGACAATTTTCGTGTACTTACTTTTATTCGGATAAACGAATGGATCGTGTGTGGAGATCGTCAGAAAAACATCAAACAAAGGCTCTTCATTTTCTTCTGGTAAATCAACAAATGATTGCTTGAATAAATCTTCATCTGGAAATCCCCAAGGACTTCCAATTGCTTCATTATGTGCAATCGCTTCTTCGGACCAATCGTCTACCAAGTAATCTGCTTTTTGGTAATTCATGAATCCGCGCATGTTCAAATACTCCAAATAAACGCCACAGAAAAAACGTGTTTCGTAGGTCTTATTCAACAAGCGCATCAACGACCAATGATTTGGAAATTCGATTTGCTGGAAGACATTTCCGTCCATTACATTTGGAACCGAAGACAAGGTTGCCGGCAATACATTGTGTGTTCGTTGCGATGTCGAAAAGGTATTTGGAAAGTAAAGTGACTTTTCAGAAAGTTCATCCAAAAACGGCATGATGTGTCCTGTTTTGTACGCACGTTCACCACACAAATCCGAGGACAAACTTTCGACAATAATGAAAACGACATTGGGTGCTTTTCCGTTCGACGTCTTATTAAAATAAGGATCCAACGAACTTTTCGATGGTAATTTATGCCACAAGGGAAACAAGGGATTCTCATTCGAATTGGAATAAAAAGAAACATCCAATTGCTTGAAATCGCGTGGAAAAATCGTTTTGATATCCGATTCCGGTGTGAAACCGTAACGAACACTTTGGTCAACAAACAGGATCAAACGATTGTTTGCGAGTCCTTCTTTTGCTAAATCATTGTCAAATTTGTTGTGCGCAAACGGAAGCATGAAAAAGGCCAAGAAGCTTGCATAAAAAAGGAACGTGGTTCGTATGTTTTCAGAAGTGAGGCGTTTATTCAACCAAGAAGAGAGGTAAAAATAAAGCGCAAATATTCCGACTAAACTAATGACCATTGCCACAGAAAGGCGCTCTTCAATACCAATAATCATCATCAATTCTTCAAACGAAAAGAAGAAAAACGATTCATCCAAGGGCTGAAACATCGTCATGTAATACTGATCCAAGGCAATGCATGAAAACAATACGATAGAACCAATGAATGGCGCAAGGAATCGTTTAGGCCATTTGTTCCAAAGGCTGAAAAGCGCATTCAGTGATGACGTTAAAATCCACACAGCTAAAACCAACCAAGCGTCGAAGGCTAAACCAAACCAATTGACATGAAGCGAAGTGTCACGCGCAATCGAGCTGTTTTGCAAAGAAAAATACAGGTAAATACGCAACAACCATAGCAAGAGCAAAAGCGGTAAAAACCAACATTGACTTAATCCAAAATGGAGTTTAATTCGCTTCAATTCTTTGTATAAAGATGCGTTAGATCAATCCTTTCTCAATCAATAATTTTCCGATTTGAACAGCATTTGTAGCGGCTCCTTTACGTAAATTATCTGCCACAATCCACAAGTTAAGAGTATTGGCTTGTGATTCATCACGGCGGATGCGACCAACAAAAACGTCGTCTTTTCCTTCTGCATATTTCGGCATTGGATACGAATAAGTTGTTGGATCATCTTTCAAGGTAATTCCGCTTTGTTCATGCAATATCTTGCGTACATCTGCTAAGTCGAAATCGTTTTCAAATTCGATATTTACCGCTTCTGAGTGACCTCCAACAACAGGAACACGAACAGCAGTCGCCGTTACATTGATTGCAGGATCTAATATTTTCTTTGTTTCATTCGTCAATTTCATTTCTTCTTTCGTGTAACCGTTGTCTACGAAAGAATCACATTGAGGAATACAGTTTTTATCAATTGGGTAATTGTAAGCCATGTCGCCATTGATTCCATTGCGCTCATTTTCCATTTGCTGAACCGCTTTTACACCTGTTCCAGTGATAGATTGATACGTAGAAACAACGACGCGCTTCACTTTGTATGCTTTGTGCAGTGGTGCCAAAGTCAAAACAAGTTGAATGGTACTACAATTTGGATTTGCAATAATTTTATCAGTTGCTGTTAATTCATTCCCATTGATTTCAGGAACGATTAATTTCTTTGTTGGATCCATTCTCCAAGCTGAAGAATTGTCGATCACAGTTGTACCAACTTCCGCAAACTTAGGAGCCCATTCCAATGATGTATCTCCACCAGCCGAAAAAATTGCTACATCTGGTCGCATGTTCACAGCGGTTTCCAAACCTACAACTTTGAATTTTAATCCACCAAAATCGATTTCAGTACCAACCGATTTTTCTGAGGCAACAGGAATTAATTCTGTAATTGGAAAATTTTGCTCACGCAAAACTTGTAACATCACGTTTCCAACCATTCCTGTAGCACCAACAACCGCAACTTTCATATGTCTTTAATTTGTTTTTTAATAGGTCATATGTTATACGCCAAATTAATTTCATTGCTTTTTAGGCAAATCGGTTTTATGGCTATTTCATATTAATTTAATTTAAACTTATGCCAAAATTAGTATATTTAGCAGCATAGAAAAGAATCGAATGAAATACTTTTTGACCTTTGTTATTTTCTTAACTGCTCTAAGACTACAGGCGCAATTAAATGACAATTTTACAGATGGAAATTTTTCAGCAAATCCAGCGTGGATAGGCGATGACTCGGTATACACGGTTGTAGATGTTACGGGTGATATGCATTTGCGTTCAAACAAAGTCCAAACGAATTCCAGCTTTTATTTAGCAACTCCTAGCACACAGGCATCAAATGCACAATGGGAATTGTACACGAATTTGAACTTCAATACCTCAAGTGCGAATTATGTTGACATTTACTTAATGTCCGATCAAGCCAATTTGTTAAGTGGAACCTTGAATGGCTATTTCGTGCGCATTGGAGGAACAACGGATGAAATTTCACTTTACAGAAAAGTGGCGGGTACGGCTGTAAAAATTATTGATGGAACGGATGGGATTTGCAATGTGAGCAACAATACCCTAAAAATTAAGGTTATTCGAACAGCGTCAAACGATTGGACCTTGTCGAGAGATATTACTGGAACTGGAGCGAGTTATTTTACGGAAGGAACAATCAACGATGCAACAATTGCAACAAGTAGTTTTTTTGGTATTTCAATTACGCAATCAACAGCATCTTTTTTCCAAAAACACTTCTTCGATGACATTTATGTTGGGCCAATTATTTTAGATGTTACACCACCTGTTTTACTTTCGGCAACTGCTATTTCGGCAACACAAGTAGATGTTTTATTTGACGAAAATTTGGACCAAACAAGTGCTGAAACAGTTGCGAATTATGACATTCAACCCTTTGTTTCTATTGCGTCAGCATTACGTGATGTAACGAATTTAAGTTTGGTGCATTTGACAGTGACAGCTCCTTTAACGAATGGAAGTACGTATCAACTATTTGCGCAAAATGTGGAAGATATCGCTTTCAATGCGGCAGGAATACAATCAACAAACTTTAGCTATTTAGTGGCAGAAACGCCTGCAATTGGTGATGTCATCATCAATGAATTTGTATGTGATGAATCTCCAGCTGTTGGACTTCCAGCAGTTGAGTATGTAGAAATTTATAACAAATCAACGAAGTACTTCAATATCCAAGATTGGAAATTGGGAGATGCTTCAGCTGATGGAACTATTCAAAGTGCTTGGTTGTACCCAGGTGAACACAAGATTTTATGTGCAACAGCCAATGTTGATACGTTTACGATGACAACTGCCGTTGCAGTGACAAGCTTTCCAAGTTTGAACAATGCTGGAGACGATATCGTTTTGAAAACAGATGATGGAATTGAATTGGATCGAATTTCATACACAGATGCTTGGTACCAAGATCCAACGAAAGCGGATGGTGGTTATGCCATTGAATTAATCAATCCGAATGATCCATGTTCAGCAGCTGATAATTGGAAAGCGAGTAATGATCCAACGGGCGGAACACCTGGAGCTCAAAATTCGGTGTATGACATCACGGCAGATACACAAAATCCATTTATTACAGAACTAATTGCGCTTTCGCCAAACCTTCTTACAATCAACTTTTCAGAAGGAATGGATTCAACTTTGTTGGCAGATGCACTTGTTTCAGTGAACCCAATGTTGACACTTTCGAATACGTACATTTTAGACCCATTTCCAACAACGGTTACGTTTGAATTCAATGAGAATTTAGTTGGAAGTCAAACATATTCAATCCTGTTGCAAAATGTGGGTGATTGCTGGTTGAATACGACTAATTTAAACGGAACATTTGTTTTACCAGAAAATCCTGTGAAAGGCGATATTGTAGTGAATGAAATTCTCTTTGATCCGTTGACTGGCGGATCTGATTGGATTGAATTGTTGAATACATCAAACAAAACGATCGATTTAAAAGATTGGCAAGTTGCGAATTATGACAACGACACAATTGACAACAACAAGGTAATTACAAATCATTACATACTTTCTCCAGGAGAGTATGTAGTACTTGGAAAAGATTCCAATTTTGTCAAAATGAATTATTCAGCAACGATTCCAGGAACCTTTATTCAAATGGATTTACCGAGTTTGAATGTAGACTCAAGCACGATTTATTTGATTTGGAATTTTCAAGTAATGGATAAAGTTTCGTACACGAGCGATTGGCATTTTGCATTGTTGGATGTGACAGATGGTGTTTCACTTGAGCGCATTGATCCAGTGGGAGTTTCTGATAATTCTTCAAATTGGCATTCGGCTGCTGAAGCAATTGGATTTGCCACACCAGGCGGAAAAAATTCGCAATATTATCCAGCGATTTCAAACGGAGAATTCAATTTTACAAGTGAAACGATATCTCCTAACAATGACGGTTTTGAAGATGTGTTGATTGTAAGTTACACGATGAATGAACCTGGATTATTGGGGAAATTCACTATTTACGATGACCGTGGCCGTTTAATAAAATCATTGTTCTCAAATGAATTATTAGCAACAAGTGGAACCTTTTCATGGGATGGCGTTACAGATGAAAATGTAAAAGCCAGTATTGGAACCTATGTTGCAGTTTTTGAATCCTTTTCTTTGGATGGTGAAACCAAATTTTCAAAAACCAAAGCCTTTGTTGTAGCTGGTAAGCTTTAAACAAAACACGTATGAGGACTTTTCTAATCGTCATTTTCGGAATGACCATTTCATTTGTTGCATTTAATCAGCAATACAATGTTGCACTTGGTATTAAAGGTGGATACCATTATAACGGCGGTGCTTCCTTAAGTCTAAAACATTTTGTTAGAAGCAATGGTGCTTTTGAATGGAATTTTGGAGGAGGAAAGAATGATTTGTGGCTCCAAGGACTTTTTGAAATGAATTATCCCTTAAATAAAGGTGTAGAATGGTATTGGGGAGCAGGCGCTGATTTTGGAACGTGGAGAAATGGGTTTCAATTTTACAGTAAACCAAATCAATCCTATTATTCTGGTGTGTGGGGTGGAGTTGAAGGTGTAATCGGTTGGGAATACACGTTTAAGCAAGCTCCAATTAACTTTGCAATGGACCTTGGCCCAACGGTTCGGGTGTATCCTTATTTTGGTGTTACAATTTGTGGAGGAATGGCGCTTCGATATGCGTTTTAATAGGATAGTTTTTAGCGTCAGCTTTTTTCGTTAGAATGGCGAATTTTGGCTAAAAACATGAGATATATCATTCATTGTAAGGATAAGAAACCTTAACTTTGTCCACACCTAATTAAGAAAAAATGAAAAAAGTATTATCAATTATTGCAATTGCGATGCTATCAAATTTAGCAAACGCGCAAGCATTCGAAAACAAAGGGAATTACGTAAATTTTGGATTTGGATTAGATCCATCGGGAAGAGTAGCTGCAACTTTGGTTGGTTATAATTATTACAATATAGGACCAGTTGTTGTTGGTTACGAAAGAGGAATCACAGAAAAACTTGGAATTGGTCGTTTAGGAGTTGGTGGAATTATTGGTCATTCTTTTCAAGGAGAGAAATATGGGACTTATAAAACACATTGGTCACGCACAACGATTATTGTAAGATGTGCCTATCACTTTGATTTTAACATCGATAAAATGGATGTGTATGCTGGTGTAGGAGCAGGAACTCATATCTATAGTAAAGAAAGTACGAATGACGCGTCGTATATTGCTTCTTCTGGAAGTGTTGGTGCTACGCATTATGTATTTGGTGGAATTCGTTACTATTTCTCTAACAATTTAGGCGTGTATGCTGAGGTTGGAGATGGTTTAGCAACATTCCACGGAGGACTTGTTCTGAAGTTCTAACAACAAAAGAATTTATTATAAAGCGCTTCGAGAGAAGCGCTTTTCTTTTTGTTGTAATTTTGTTACCAATGACTTCAAAAATGTTGCAACCAGGTTCCAAAGGATGGATTAACAAATATTTCGATTTGGTAGAAAAAAACCAATTCGATTTAATGTGTGATTTGCCAGATGAGGTGGATAAACATT
>JBDKHH010000083.1:0-7423 GCA_039797785.1 Bacteroidota bacterium
AAATTCGGATAAATAACGCTCACAGATAGTATTCCCATAGTTGGCTTCCTTCAACTTGGTTTTATTCGCCATTTATTTACTAGATTTGGGTTAACGGCGAATAAAACGCTAATAGTTAGCACCAATTACCCTAAATACAAATTAAAGATTGAAAGTCAGCCCAAAAGATATTAAACACATTAAATCTCAAATTCCATTAATTATTAAATTAATTAATCAAGAAGTTAATGACAAGGAACTGAATGATAATGATGTTAAGATTTATGCCTTTAGTTTATGGACTAATTGGTTGTCACGAGATGACTATGATAAATTATTTGAAGTTCAAACAGATCAAGAATTGGTTGAAAGAAGAAACCGATTTAATCATCTCTTTCATTTAATAAATGAAAGTACAGAACCTATATTCAGTTGGAATTTCAATAAATGGAAAAATAGAACAATAATAAAAGGATTTTCAAATCAACAAAAACGAAGACTTAACTGCGCAATGGATGATTATTCAGGAGAAAAAGATTCTATCATCAAATTAATTCTACCAACTTATAAAGCCACGATTGAAATGGGATATGATTGGACTGGTCAAATTAATATTATAGAAAACGATAAAGCTGAAGAATTGTATGAACTTATAAACAAATCAGGATTATTTTATTTTGAATATTAAAAAAAAAACTGGTGCTAACAGAGGCTCATGCTCCATTCCGAGATTATACTTCGAAACAACGATTTTGTATATTTAAAAATAATTAAACTTCGAGGTGTCGTTTTTGGGTGAAAATTCGGAACGGCGCATAGCCTCAAAACGTTATGCATCATAAACCACTCCTGCTAAACGCACCCATCAAGAAATATTTGCTCAATCAAAAATAAATACTTACTTTTAACGTTAGTAACGTAAATCAATATTAATGATAAAGACTTTTGGCGATAAAGAATCCGAAAAAATTTGGAATGGAATTCGGTCGAAAAAATTGCCAAATGAAATTCAGGATGTAGCGCGAAGAAAATTTAGGATGCTTAATAATGCACAAGATGTAAATGACTTAAGAATTCCCCCTGCAAACAGACTGGAAAAATTGAAAGGTAACCTTGACGATTATTATAGTATTCGAATAAATAATCAATGGAGAATCATCTTTCAATGGCTTAATAATGATTCTTACGATGTTAAAATAGTTGATTACCATTAATAATAAAGATATGGAAAAGTTGAGCAATATACATCCTGGTGAAATTCTACTTGAGGAATTCTTAATTCCAATGGAAATTTCTGCTTATCGTCTAGCAAAGGCGACATTTCTACCACAAACACGCATATCTGAAATAATCAAAGGTAACAGACGAATAACCGCTGATACTGCGTTGCGTTTTGCAAAATTTTTCGGAACAAGCGCAAAGTTTTGGTTGGGTTTACAAGATGATTATGATCTTGAAGAAGAGAAAAATCAAAAGGAGAAAGAATTAAATGACATAAAACCAATGAAAGGAAACGCTGCATAACAGAGGCTCATGCTCCATTCCCAGATCTAGCTTCGATGAAACGATTTTGTATTTTTAAAAATAATCAAACTTCGAGGTGTCGTTTTTGGGTAAAAGTTCGGAACGGGCATAGCCTCGAAACGTTATGTGTAACTCTACCAAAACGACACCGCAGATATAAAACGAACAGACATTGAAAACAAGAATACTTTTATTTTTTAGCATACTGACTTTTTTGACTTCGTGCAATGGACAACCAACTCAATCTGTAACCTCAGATAAAACAAGTCCGTTAATTTCAATCGGAGACACGGTCAAAGAACTTGGTAAAAACATAATGCTTGTTTATCAGGACACGAAGAATAACTACTGGTTTGGAAGTTGGGAAACCGGAGTGTACAAATATGACGGTAAAACTTTGATAAATTACACCACAAAACACGGTTTGTATACCAATAGAGTTGATGATATAAAAGAAGATAAATCGGGTAACATATATTTCGCAGGTATGAACCCAAATTCTACAATAACAAAGTTTGACGGAAAATCATTTACCAATATTAGGGCAATCCCAAGTAATGAATGGAAACTTGAAGCGAATGATTTGTGGATAAAAAATTCTTATCAAGCCAAACAAAAGGTTTACCGCTTTGATGGAAATACCTTGTATGAATTGACAATTCCAAAGCCACTAAATCTAAACAATCCATTTGAAGTTTATAGCATTTATCTAGACCTAAAAGGAAACATCTGGTTTGGCACAAATCCAGTTGGAGTATGCCGTTACGATGGAAAATCATTTGAATGGATTACAGAAGAAGATGTGACGGAATTTCGCAACGAAGGTGCAAATGGAGTGCGTTCAATTACGGAAGACAAAAATGGCGACTTTTGGTTTAATACCGAAAACCGTTATAGTGTTTACGACAGCACAACTTTAAAAAACAATAAGTTTTATACAAGACACGAAAGCTTAGGCAGTTTAGACGGAAAGAAAACAATTGGTCTAAATGAGTATCTTTCAACGGTAAGAGACAACGATAATAATTTGTGGTTTGTAACTTATCGTGATGGAGTTTGGAAATATGATGGAACAAAAATTACACACTATCAAGTTCAAGAACAATCAAAAAACATCAAATTATTCAGTATTTACAAAGATAACAATGGAGAGCTTTGGCTTGGAACACACGAAAATGGTGCATATAAATTTAACGGACAAACATTTGAAAAATTTGTACCTTAACAACAGATGAAAGGAAGAGCTACCGATAACAGCAGATTGGCAAAATGGCGGGTTTAGTGCTAAATTGAACATTTGGTTTTCAAATGAAGTTTAGTAATAAAATGAAATTAAGTGTTTCAAAATCATACACTTATCCAAGCCGCCACCCCGTTATAAGCCATTGCATGACCAAAAAAAGTATCGTAGAAATTTGAAATAAGTAAACTAATTAGTTAACTTTGTTTCCGTGGCAAGAGAAATCATTTTTTTCGGGGATAATGTAATAGACTTTTATAAATCTCAAGATTCAAAAGTTCAGTTAAAAATTGAATATGAATTGGACATGGTTCGCTTTGAAAGGCAAGTTCCGATTAAGTTCTTTAAAAAACTGGAAAGTACGAATGGAATTTATGAGGTTAGAGTTATTACAACACAGAAAAGCATTCGAATCCTCTGTTTTCAAGATGAAGGAACCTTGGTGGTTTTAACGAATGCATTCGTAAAGAAAACACAAAAGACTCCCAAAAAAATGAAATCAAACTTGCTGAGAATTTAAAAACTGAATATTTAAAACAGAAAGAAGATGAAAAACGTTAAAACATTTGATCAACTACTTGAAGAGAAATACGGAAAGAAAGGAAACTTAGAAAGAGATCAGTTTGATTCGGATTCTCTTGCTTTTAGATTAGGTGCTATGTTGAAAGAAGCGCGTGTTGCGGCAAACTTAACACAAGAAGAACTTGCCGAAAAAACGGGCACGAAAAAAAGTTACATTTCAAGAATTGAACGTGGCTTAAGCGATATCCAAATTTCTACTTATTACAAATTAATTGAACTTGGTTTAGGGAAGCATCTAAACATTTCAATTGGATAATAGGCATATAACACACAGTACGCAAAATAGCGCACCATTACACTTGAGAAAAGCGCCACTTTCCCTATCGCAGAATCGTTATGCACAACAAAAAGCGTGATGAATTTGATTTTAAGCACAATATTTGTAAATTGTAACGTTTTAATACTAATTTCGTAAGTAAATATCTTGAATTTATTAATTCAAAGTTATATGGCAACCAAAGGAGAAATAAGAGCAAATACAAGTTCAACCTCAGAAATTGAAGGTAAAATCAAAGGTATGTTCTTCTTGATGCAAAGTACTACTGAAAAGTTTCTAGAGGAACTGGACAGAAGTTATGAATTGTATAAGATTGGTGAGAAGACCGAGATAGCTAAAAAGCTGGAAGAAATTGCAACTGGTCAAAAGATTGGAAACATGGAAACCGAGCTAATTGGAAAACTTTTAAATACCCTTAATAGTCTTGGTAAAAAAGTTGTAGTTGATGGTTTTCTTAAAAATTCCGAAGCAGTGGAAAGAGCATTTTTACTAAGCGAAAATGATAGCCGAATTCTATATGGGTTAGTTCCAAAAGAAAACAAAGAGGAAGAACTTAGAAAAAGCATTAGTAACTTTTATGCTCAAACTTCTAATTGGGAGATGTTTAAATATACTGAACCATTGTTTCAAGTTATCCCTAAAAACCTTTCGAGTAAAGTAAAATTTAAAGCTTCCATTAAATAAAGTCAATTCTAGATGGAAGAATATATTGCAAAAGCTAAACACAACGAGACTTTTCATTGTGATTTATGCGACAATTTCCATGATAAATATTTCGATTGGAAAATAACTTCACTTTTTTATACTGCGATTCATTGGTTAAAGGTTCTCGCTAATAAGGAAAAGAAAGACATAGGTGTAACTCATAAAGAGGTGAACCAAAATATTGATCCGAACAATCCAAACGCAGAATTAAAAATCACCAAAGGCGCCTATTACTATTATATAAACTTGTATAAACATAGTAAAACCGCAAGGTATGATGGAATTGATACTGACCATGTGACGTTTGAACTATTGAAGGAAGAAGATTGGAAAGAATGCAAAAAACACTTTGAAGGTCTTAAAAAATATCTAATCGAAAAACGACAACTAGAAATTTAATTTTTAGTGCATAACACACGCTAAAAAATCATTACCGCCCCTCGGGACGACAACGCTTTTTAGCGCCAGCCGTTATGCGATATATTACCAAAAAACCGAAACTAAATGAACAACCGAATTTTAACTTTTATATTTTGTGCGATTTCAACTTTGGTATTAGCTCAAAAACCAACTTTTAATATAAAATATTCAGAACAACTGGCAGTTTTTGAATTTATTCAAAACTTATGTGAATACTATCCGGAAAATGTTTTTAAAACTGAATTTAATAAATCGAAATACAATACTGAAAAGTATAAAAAATTAATCTCAAAATTTGACAAATTGTCAATCGATTATAGTTATGATTTTGAAGAATTCCCAAATGGTTCAAAAATTCCAATGCAATCTAGAGATATTTTGAAAAAGAACTTAATCGAAACAGAAAACCTAAAAGATTTTAAAACTCGTTCAATTGGAATTGTTACAAACAAAACTTTGAGCGAACTAACTGAAATAATCACAGAGTTCAAATCAATATATAACGAACTAATTTACGAACCAAATAAAGAAAAATTTGAACAACAAATTAAGGAAATTATAAAATATTCTAATGAGAATAAAATAGAAAATTATTTTGAAACTGGTTTGGTTTTTTATAATTCGAGTTGGGATAATTCAATTCCATTTGAAATCGCATTTTATCCATTACCAAATTCTCAAGGATTTACTGCTCAAGCATTTTACAACAATTTCACAAGTGCAATTCAAACAAATTTAAAAGATTACAAAGATTTATTTAGTGTTATGTTACACGAAATATTTCATATAATTTATAACGAACAATCTCTTGAAGTTAAAACTGAAATTGATAAAAACTTTGCAGAAAACAAATCAACATCAAGTAATTATGCGTACCAACTTATGAATGAAGTTTTAGCAACTTCATTAGGTAATGGTTATGTTTTTGAAAAACTTGATGGGAAAATTGATACTGGAGATTGGTATAATAGAAAATATATAAACCTAATGGCAAAACAAATTTATCCACTAGTAAATGAATATATTTCTCAAAGAAAACCAATTGACAAAAATTTCATTGATAATTACATCAAACAGTATGAAGAAAATTTTCCGAATTGGATAAATGAACTTGATAACATTATGACTTATAGATATGTTATTTCTGAAGATGAAAAGAATTTTGACATAATTGACCAAAAATATCGATATTGCTCAAGTGCAAATTATGAAACTGAATTTACTGAAGGTTCAATTGAGAAAATGAAAAAAACATCGCTAACAAAATTGATTATTATTTCAACTAACAACAAAGAAAAATTAAGTCTAATAAAGAAAGAATTTGAAGAACTCAATAATTGGAAATTCAATTCAGAAAAAGAATTTAATTATAAAATTCTTTTAAAAGATAAAAGTCAATTAATTATAATAAACCAAAAGAAAACATCAACAGAAATTCTAATCAAAAAACTGGAAATAGAAACTAAATAAAACACATCGCACAACAGCTAGTAAGCAATAGCTGGGAATCAGGCTTAATGGAAAAATGGTTTTGTATTTGGGAAATTAGTGATAATCCGAAAATAATTGCTTTATATAGCCCGACCTTCGCCTACTAGCAAACAGTTATATGCAATTGACCATTGTAACCATTATGAAAGAAATACTATTTAGTTTTGTTCTATGCTTTTTGAACTTTGAAATAAATGCACAGGAGATTGGAGAGATTAGAGAAGTGAAATTAAAACTGATGGACATTCCTTTTAGTGGGGATGCAATTCAGCCAAATTTTATTAATGATAATACAAGTGAAATAATTTCATTCAATCATATGGATTGGCTCGATAAACACGTTTCTCTTTATGATTTTTTTCATAGATACAGGGACTCTTGTAGCGAAATTGACTATGTATTTAATGTTACCATGATCTTTATTCCAAAGGAGCAGTTTACACACGTTCGGTATGAAGGATATATTCCAACCGGAGAACTTCTAAATCAATGGGTTCTTACAAGTATAGTTAGAAGTGAAACTGAACATGAAGAATTAATCGCTTACAACGATGATTCATTTAACGATGTGATTTCAAGAGTAGAGGGTGACCTAAATAAAGATGGTATAATTGACCTTGCCATTGTAAAACAAGACACCTTACATGAAAAAGCCCCATATAAATTGGAAGTATTCTTTGGTCAAGAAAACGGAGATTTAAAATTGATAGTTTCTACTACAAAAGCAATTCAACCACAATTTCCTAATGGAAGAGAGCATCATATGTGGGGCAACGGATTTGGAGGATTGAGTATTCATAATGGAGTTCTGTGGATCGAAACGGGATTTATTAGGGGGCACATGGAACATAAGTTTAGATATCAAAACAATAGTTTCGAATTAATTGGATATAGCTATGTGAACGCGGACTTTGGTACAATTAAAATTGTTGATTATAATCTTTCCACAGGAAAAAGAATTGAAAAGGAAGGCGAAATAAGTTCAGATGAATATACCATCACTGTGGACAAAGTAATTAAACTTAATCCATTACCTAAATTGGATGAATTTGAACAATACGCTAATGATTTATTTTAATAAGCATATAACAGCTGTCATGGCGCCAGCCCTTTAATCTTGCTTCGAAACAACGATTAATTTAAAAGAAATTAACTTTAACTTCGGAAATATAATTTACTTTAAAAGTTGGGCCGAGCGCCTGGCG
>JBDKHH010000084.1:0-4390 GCA_039797785.1 Bacteroidota bacterium
CATTCAATTTCTACGGAAATGTTTATACAGATGCCGTTATTCAATCAAATGGTTTACTTGGTTTTGGTCCATTTACGTTTACTGGTTTTAGTAGTTTTGCTATTCCTGCCGGTGGAGCTCCAAATAACTACATTGCTGGTTTCTTTGCCGACATCGATATTCGATTTGGCGGAACGATTACCTACCAAACGGTTGGTGTAGCACCAAATAGACGATTTGTTGTAAGTTACAATAATTGTGTGCCTTATAATTCTGGTTCTGGTGCAGGAACAGGAACTGTGTCATTTCAGATTATTTTGAATGAAAACGGTTCTTTTCAAACAGAAGTTTCGCAATTATCTGCTAACTGGAGTGCTTCAACTTCAGGCGTATTGGCAACACAAGGTGCTGAAAATATTGATGGAACTTACGCGTTCCCTGTGCCAGGTAGAAATGCTACAGATTGGCCAGGAATTACACCCGCAGAATTAGATTGCCAATTGTTTAACCCAATTCCTTGTACGTTTATTCGTTGGGAAGTAGGGGGGACACAAGTTTCAACAAGCGCAAGTTATACAGTTTCTCCAACGTCAACAACAACATATACTGGAGTTTGGAATTGTGGAGGGTCTTTGTGCTATGATAATACTATAGTAAGTTTATCAACTTCTTTAACGATGGGGACTGCTACAAATAACACCAATTGTACCGCACCGAATGGAAGTGTTGGATTTACAACAATTGGGTTTGCGGATGGAACGTATACTTTAAACTATTCTTTGAATGGTACACCAACCTCAACGAGTGTGACTGTTGCAAGTAATGCTTTTACATTGTCGAATTTGAATGGTGGCACATATTCTAATTTTTCAATTAGCTCAGGAGGATGTAGCGCTGTAGCTGCAGGCACTGCAACAATTACGAATCCATCTTCTCCTACAACAACAGGGGTTACGATTTGCCAGGGAAGTCCAGCTGTTTCAATTACAAGTTCAGCTTGTGGAGTTTCTGGTACTACAATTGCGCAAGGAGCATCGTTTAATAGTGGGGCTTTAACTGCAGCTGATCCAACTTGGAATAGAAATAGTGGTGGAACATCATGTAATGCTTCTGCAGGAACTTCGTATTATTATGATGTTTACTCATTTACAGTTTCAACTGCTGGGTCTTATGTTTTTGATGGATGTTTTCCTAATGTTGATGGTTACGGTACATTGTATCAAAACAACTTTAATGGTGCTAATCCATGTGCGACACCAAGTGATCATATTCTTTCAAATGATGATAGTGCGCCACTTTGTGGAGCAGATCCAGAGCTTGCTGTTTCATTGGTGCCTGGAGTAACTTACTATTTGATATCAACAACATTCAGTTCTTTAGTAACTGATACATATTCATGGACATTTACAGGTCCAGCTGGTGCAACAATAGAAGGTGGAGCTTCAGGAAGTGTTCTTGAATGGTATACAGCATCGTCTGGTGGTTCTTCAATTGGAATTGGTACTCCTTTTAATCCAGTTGGCGTGGCTGGTTCAGGTTTAGCAAACACGAATACTGCTGGAACGTATACGTATTATGCTGCTTGTTCTTCATCACCAACATGTAGAACAGCTACATCTTTTGTCATCTCTGCAAATTCAGTTGTTCCGACTTCAATTAGTGGAACAGGTACAGTTTGTCACGGAGCCTCAGTTGTTCTTACGCAAGTTGGAGGAACATTGGCACCAGGTGCTGATTGGGAATGGTACTCAGGTTCTTGTGGTGGTACGTTCTTAGGAAACGGGAATTCAATTGTGGTTTCACCAACAGCTACAACAACATATTATGTAAGAGCATCTGCAGGAACTTCTTGTAGTGCGACTGCTTGTATCAGTGGAACGGTAACTTTACCAGCAGCTGGTTCAACGTTATCAAATAATAACGAAACAGCGACTTGTTTAGTTAATCAAAATGGATACATACATTTCTACCATTCAAGTGGAAGATTTTTAGGATCGGTTAATTCTTTGGGGCAAAACTTAGGGAATGTTACAATGACTTCTTACACCGGAGCACCTGTGAACGTTAGTGCTTGTAATCCTCCAATTTATGTTACTGCTGCAATGGGAAGACATTGGGTAATTACTCCTCAATTCCAACCAGCAACACCTGTTGATGTTTTATTACCATTTGACAATACTGAATACTTGGCTTTACAAGCGGCTGCAAGTATTAATGCAAATGGATACGATGATTTGTTATCCATTGCTGATTTGAAATTAAGTAAATATTCAGGTCCTCTTAATGTTGATGCTAATGGGAATAACAATTGTCCAGCAGCGGGTGGAAATGGTGGAACAACTATCCATGGATTATCTACAAGTGGAACTGTTTCTTCTGTAATTGGTGGATTTAGTGCAACAGCACAATACGGTAGATTTAGTATTCCAGGTTTCTCAGAATTCTGGTTACATGGCTCAAGTGCTCTTAGTCCCCTTCCTGTAGAATTAATTACTTTTTCTGCAAATTGTGAAAATCAGAGCAATGTTAAATTAATGTGGAGTACTGCTACTGAAAATAACAATGATCATTTTGTAATTGAGAAAAGTTTCGGTGATGGAAGTTGGGCAGAAATTGCACAAGTTCAAGGTGCTGGAAATTCGCAAAACATCATTAACTATTCTTACATCGATGAAAATTCTTCAAGAGGTACATCTTATTATCGTTTGATTCAAGTTGATTATGATGGAAATGAAACTGTTTATGACATTCGTTCAGTAAATTGTTCAACTGAAAACTCATCGATTGTAGCATATCCAAATCCTGCGCAAAACAACTTAACGGTTGAAGTTTCAACAAGTTCATTCTTAGGTGAAACAGTATTAAACGTAACAGATGTTTCTGGGAAACTAATTATTCAAAAAGTGATTAATATAGAAGAAGGGCAAACAATGATTCCTTTAAACACAACTGATTTAAGTACAGGTTCATATATCATTACCATGAACAACGCATCAGAACAATTTAGTCCGATTAAAGTTATTATTCAAAAATAAAATCATGAAAAAAATTATTATAAGCACATTATTAGTTCTAATTAATCTGGTTGCTTACTCTCAAACAACAGCGAGTAACCCAAAAGAATTTGCTTCTTTACAAACAAATGAATTGGTTAATCATTACAACTTATCAGACGAGTTGAAAACGAAAATTTTTGAGATCAATTTCTTGTGTGCAAACAAAATTGAAGCTCTCTTAGCTGATACGCAAATGTCGAAAGAAGCAGTCAACGAAGGAGTTTTGTATAACAAAGAATTAAGAGATCGATCTGTTCGTAATCTTTTAAATGAAAAACAACTAGATAGTTATTATGAATTCTGTAAAAAGTCTACATATAACTTACCTATAAAATAACCCAAACAAAAAAGGCTTTATCATTTGATAAAGCCTTTTTTTATTAATGTTGTTTGTATTATTTTTTGAAATAATCTGCAACAACAAGGTCTTTGGTTCCATGTGTCCATGAATAAAAACCTTCTCCAGTTTTAACACCTTTTTTACCTGCAGTTACCATGTTTACCAATAATGGACATGGCGCATATTTAGGATTACCAAATCCTTCGTGTAGAACTTCTAAAATTGCTAAACACACATCTAGTCCAATGAAATCTGCTAATTGCAATGGACCCATTGGATGTGCCATACCAAGTTTCATTACTGTATCAATTTCCTCAACGCCCGCAACTCCTTCAAACAATGTAATGATTGCTTCATTGATCATTGGCATTAAAATTCTGTTTGCTACGAATCCAGGATAGTCATTCACCTCAACAGGAACTTTTTTCAAGTTACGAGAAGTTTCCATAATCAATTGAGTAACCTCATCCGAAGTTGAATAACCACGAATGATCTCAACTAATTTCATGACAGGAACTGGATTCATAAAGTGCATTCCAATTACTTTATCTGGACGAGTTGTAACCGATGCAATTTTAGTAATTGAAATTGACGAGGTGTTTGATGCCAAAATAACATTTGGTGAAGTGAATTTATCCAAATCAGCAAAGATTTTTAATTTCAAATCAACATTTTCTGTAGCAGCTTCAACAACTAAATCAACATTTTTAACACCTTCTTCCATTGAAGTGAATGTTGTTAAATTTGCTAATGTTGCTGCTTTATCAGCCTCGCTAATTGCTTCTTTTGCTACTTGACGATCTAAGTTTTTAGAAATTGTCGCCATTCCTTTGTCTAAAGAAGCTTGTGAAATATCAATCAAGGAAACCTTGTATCCAAATTGAGCAAATACATGCGCAATACCGTTACCCATGGTTCCTGATCCAATTACTGCTATATTTTTCATCGTTTTTTCATTTTGTTAGGCAAATATAACAATGTCAATTTGCTTGAACCATTGTTTTTAGATTTAATT
>JBDKHH010000085.1:0-2788 GCA_039797785.1 Bacteroidota bacterium
AATGATGAATTCAACACCCGTTTCAATTTCAGAATCATCAACGGTTGTTGAACTTTTGCAAACGATAAAGAAATGTGCGTTTCCGGTGATGTATTTACCAGTGTTAAAAAACGACGGAAAAGCGGCTGGAATTGTTAACTTTGTTCATCTTATCAAAGGAGAATTATGATATTACATTTAAAATCATCTGTTTCACAACAAGATGCTGCGGCTTTGGCAGAACAAATCAAAGCATTTCACATTACTTCAAATGGAACAAATATTCTAATCACCGGTTCAGGTGTAAAAGAAGTTCCAACTAGCATAGAAAATAGTGTTGACCAATTTTGGGTGTTCCCAAATGACATGCAATTAGCTTCTAAAAATTACCGATCAGAAAAACGTGAAGTAAAAATTGGAAATGTTACAATTGGTGGAAACACAGGAAATACTTTATTAATTGGTGGACCTTGTTCAGTTGAATCTGAAGAACAAATTCGTGAATCTTCTGAATTGTTAATCAAATTAGGATTGACAACTTTGAGAGGTGGCTGCTACAAGCCAAGAACGAGTCCATATTCGTTTCAAGGTTTAGGTCTTGAAGGATTAAAATTATTGGCGAAGATGCGCGAAGAATACGGTTTAAGTGTAATTACTGAAGCACGTGACGCTACGCACATCGATGAAATTATTGAATACACAGACGTTATACAAGTTGGAGCAAAAGCAATGTATGATCAAGGAATCTTGAGAGCATGTGCTAAAACCAATAAACCAGTTTTAATTAAACGCGGTTTCGGAACAACTTTACAAGAATTTGCTCAAGCAGCTGAATTTGTGCTTTCTGGAGGAAATGAAAATGTGATTTTGTGTGAGCGCGGTTTACGTACATTCGAAACAGGAACACGTTTTACTTTGGATTTATGTGGTGTTGCTTGGATGCAAGAATATACAAACCTTCCAATCATTTTAGATCCTTCACATGCGATGGGGTATGCGTATGGAATTCCAAACTTAGCGAAAGCATGCGTAGCAATGGGAATTGATGGTTTGCTAATTGAAGCGCATCCAAATCCAAAAGTGGCTAAGTCTGATGCTTCACAGCAATTGGATCACGCACAATTTGAACAGTTATTGAATTCACTTCGTCCAGTTGCGGAAAGCGTTGGTTATAAAATGATTTAAGATGCATTTACAGCAAAATTTAAAAGGACTTTGTGCAAAATTCGGTGTTGATTACAACGAGTTTTTGAACGATTTAGACGTTGATGATGTAAACGAATTAACGGTGTACGATTTGGAAGCAGTTTGCGAAGAATACGACGTAGATATGTTGTCGTTGATCTTCAAACCAATGTATCGTCCTGATTTATGGAATAAGAAAATTGAAAAACTAAAATTGTTGGTATTGGATGTTGACGGTGTAATGACCGATGGCGGAATGTACTACACAGAAAGTGGAGATCAATTTAAAAAATACAATACCAAAGACGGAATGGCTATTCAACATTTGGCGAAAGATAATTTTCAAATGGCAATCATTTCTTCAGGATTCAAAGGGGAAATGGTAAAAGCGAGAGCTGAGCTTTTGGGAATTCAATTCTGTTATGTTGGACGTGATCCAAAAATGGAAATATTAAAACAACACTGTGCTGATTTAGGAATTGCATTGGAAAATGTTGCTATTATTGGTGACGATATCAATGATTTGGAAATCATTAAAAATGCTGGTTTTTCAGCTTGTCCAAGCGATGCTGTAAATGCTGTAAAAGGACACGTTGATGTTGTGTTGACAAAAAAAGGAGGCGATGGATGTGTTAGAGAATTCATCGATTCATACATATTAAAACAACCATTATCTTAAGATAATTACAATGGAAAAAATTAAAATTGGCTTAATTCGAGAAGGAAAAGTTCCACCAGATCATCGTGTGCCACTTACTCCAAAGCAATGTAAATCGATTCAAGCAATCTATCCGAATGTTGAAATTGTTGTTCAACCAAGTCCGATTCGCGCGTACAAAGATGAAGAGTATGCTGCTGAAGGAATGAAATTGAACGAAGATTTGAGTTCTTGTGACATTATCATGGGTGTGAAGGAAGTCAACATTTCAGATTTAATTCCGAATAAAAAATTCTTGTTCTTTTCGCATACATTGAAAAAACAGCCGTATAACAGAGATTTGTTGGTTGCTATTTTAGAGAAGAAAATTCAATTGATTGATTATGAAACCATCAAGAACAAACAAAATAAACGTGTAATTGGCTTTGGTCGTTACGCTGGAATTGTTGGTGCTTACAACGGTTTCCGTGCTATGGGATTGAAAACAGGTTTGTTTGATATTAAACCAGCAAATAAGTGTGCTGATCGCAAAGAGATGGAAGCAGAAATGTCGAAGATCGTTTTGCCTGAAAATACTAAAATCGTTTTAACAGGCTTTGGTCGAGTAGGGCACGGAGCAAGAGAAATCATTGACATTTTACCAATTAAAGAAGTGACTCCGGATGAGTTCATGAAAAATAAATTCAATGAGCCAGTTTTTACACATTTAGAAGTAGAAGATTATTACGGAAGAAAGGATGGGAAACCATTTGATAAATCTGAATTCTACTCAAATCCAGAATTATATAAATCAACATTTACACGCTTTTTACCTGAAATGGATATGTATATTCCATGTCATTTCTGGAGCAATCGTTCACCGTTTATCATTACGCGTGAAGATTTGAAAAACGAAAACGTGCGTTTGAGCGTTGTTGCAGATATTTCATGTGACATTGATGGTCCAGTTGCTTGTACAATTCGTCC
>JBDKHH010000086.1:0-4134 GCA_039797785.1 Bacteroidota bacterium
TTACCCCAACGATTCAAAATTGTTAATTCAATTGATGTAGCATTTTGAGTAGATAAAAGGAAGAAATCGTTCATGCCATCAGCATTTGGCGTAAATACATTTGGTGCTTCAACCAATGGAATTGGATATTGGCATGATCCATCATTAATAGCTGCTGCTGGATTGTAATTCGTTGCTGTTGGATCTGTACAACCACAAATACTCACTGTAATCGTCTGATAAGCAGTATCAGCACAATTTCCTTGGCTAGCAATTAAACGAACAATAACAGACTCAGTAAATGTTTCACTTTGCGCTGCTGTAGTCGGCACACTAAAAGAGTTACCGTTACCAAAGTTCCAATTATAATTGTTTGCATTCTCACTTGAATTTGTGAAGTTGACAACTAAAGGAGAACAGCCAATGATTGGTGAAGCAGTAAACTCTGCCACTGGAGGATTCAAAATATCAACGAAAACACTGTCATGTACTTCACATACATTATCTGTCACCGCAAAATAATACCATCCTGAAGAAAGATCTGTCCATGTATTACCATCCCAAGTAGTTGAACTATTTGCTCCTGGGCCAGACCATTCATAAGAAGGAACACCTGTCTGACCAAGTACAGTTCCAGTTACATACCCTGTCGGTTCACAAGTAGCTGGTGATGATTGCACAGTATCAATTACCAAAGTTTGATTCATAATCACAGTTACCGTATCGGTAAAAGAACCAAGACAAATATCAGTAATTGTAATTGGATAAATATAGGTACCGTTTTGGTTAATGGAGACGACATCTTGCGTTGAATCGGATGCACTCAAAGCCCAATCATAGGTATAAACTCCAGATCCTCCCTGACCAACTGCATTCAATAAAATGTTATCATCAAAACACTGAATAGTTAAATCTGTTTCATTGATGGATAATGGTGTAATATCAGATAAATATAAATTACCCGATATTGTTTGAACATTTCCTCCAGCATCTGTATATGTAACTGTAATAGTGATTGATTCTGTTCCTTCAGCCAATGCGTCAACAATTGGAACAATATTAATTGCAGCAGTATCTTGTCCAGCAGCCAATGTAATTGGGCTATCAGCAATCACAAAATCCACATCATCAATAGCAGTTCCCGAAACAGTATAATTAACTGTTAAAGGTAAATTAGATTGACAAGCACTACGAATAAATAACACGTTTGCATCAACACATGCCTCAGGAATAGTATCTGTACCATTCGCTGTTTCTAATGAGATATCAACTGGTGGAGAAGTAAAAGAACCATCTTGTAAAAATACTGCTGTACTTAAATAGTTGTCTTGACAATCCGCAACCGCAAATTTAAAGTGATATGTTTCACCACATTGAACGTTAAATGTAATTGGAATTGGTGTTGTAAAACCATTCATAGCGTGTGTATTTCCACCATTATTATCAACATAATATTGCGCATTTAAACCAGGATGAATTGTACTAATTGTAATTGGCGAAGCAGTTCCTGGCACCAAGGCTAAATTTGTTGAACCATTTGGAAAACCTGCTGGAGCTGAATAAGGACCAGTAATACCAGGACCAGATACAAAAAATCCAAAAATATCGTTAAAGACAGAATTGACATACGTTAAATACTCATCAGAAGAAAAGACGAAGTTAAAACTCACAATATTTGAAATAGGAACAAAGTCAAACTCAAGAATTGCACCATCCTCTGTTGATGTAATTGATCCAATTCCCAATGAAGTTGCATTATCGCTTGCAATCGTTAATAAGTCGTCAATCGTGGAATTCATAGTATTGTCAATTCCACTCACATTCGTTTGACCTGCTGTTGTCGAAGCAGCATTTCCTACTAATTCTGTGGTAGCTCCCGAAGATAAAACGACTCCTCCAGAAGGAAAACCGATATTTGAAGTTCCACCAAACGTACCAATCTGTTGCGTGGTACCCGTATACGTAACGTTTGAAACAGTAATTCCAGGTCCAACAAGATTATTAACATATTGCGCAGGTGTTAGTGCTCCTGTTGAAATAGTCATTTGTGCTGAAGACGAAAAGCCCAACGTAAGGGCAACAATCGCAAATAAAATAGATTTCATCATTATACAAAAGTATTTATGTAGTCCTAAGACAGTCGTTTTTCTTTTTTGGTTGCACGAATTTGAAGAAAAAATATAAGTCCACCAATTTTTTAAGGAATTATTGCGAATTTTGACCTGTATCAATCAATAGAAATCTAAGATGAATTCAACACAAAATTTTATTTCCGAAAACAAAGAGCGTTTTTTAAACGAACTAATTGATTTACTGAAAATTCCATCTATTTCAGCAGACCCAACTTATTCCAAAGATGTTCATGCTACTGCACACAAAATTGCTGAAGACTTAACACGAATTGGAATTGACAAAGTTGAAGTATGCGAAACGGCTGGATATCCAATTGTTTATGGAGAAAAAATGATTGATGCTTCTCTACCAACTGTTTTAGTGTATGGACATTACGATGTTCAACCTGCTGATCCAATTGAATTATGGACAAGCCCTGCGTTTGAACCAGTAATTAAAACAACTGAAATACATCCAGAAGGTGCCATTTTTGCACGTGGAGCGTGTGACGACAAAGGTCAAATGTTCATGCATGTGAAAGCAGTTGAAGCAATGTTGAAATCAAATGAATTACCATGTAACGTGAAGTTCATGATTGAAGGTGAAGAAGAAGTTGGAAGTGAAAACTTGGGAATCTTCGTTACTCAAAATGTAGAAAAACTAAAAGCAGATATCATTTTGGTTTCTGATACTGGAATGTTAGCAAACGATGTTCCGTCAATTACAACTGGTTTAAGAGGTTTGAGCTACGTTGAAGTTGAAGTGACTGGTCCAAACAGAGATTTACATTCTGGATTATACGGAGGCTGTGTTGCGAACCCAATCAATACATTGGCAAAAATGATTGCTTCTTTGCACGACGAAAATAATCATATTACAATTCCAGGATTCTACGATAAAGTAGTTGACTTAACAGATGAAGAACGTGCTGAAATGGCAAAAGCTCCATTCTCTTTAGAGAAATATTGTAAAGCGTTGGACATTGCTGATGTGATGGGTGAAGCCGGATATTCTACAATGGAACGTGGATCAATTCGTCCAACGTTGGATGTGAATGGAATTTGGGGCGGATACACAGGTGAAGGAGCAAAAACGGTTATCGCTTCAAAAGCCTACGCAAAGATTTCTATGCGTTTGGTACCAGATCAAAACCCGCATGAAATAACGGAATTATTTAAAAATCACTTTGAGTCAATTGCACCTGCAAGTGTTAAAGTAACAGTAAAACCACATCATGGTGGTGAAGCAGCTGTAACCCCAATCGACTCTATCGGTTATAAGGCTGCATCAATGGCATACGAAGCTACTTTCGGTAAAAAACCAATTCCGGTTCGAAGTGGTGGAAGTATTCCAATTGTTGCAATGTTTGAAAAAGTATTGGGATTAAAAACAATTTTAATGGGCTTTGGATTAGATAGTGATGCAATTCACTCGCCAAATGAACATTATGGCTTGTTCAATTTCTACAAAGGAATTGAGACAATTCCTCATTTTTACAAGCATTTCACGGAATTATCCAAATAATTTAAAAACTTGGTATCATGAAAAAGTTCTTGTTTATTCTTACAGCAGTTGTTCTTTTAACGGGATGTGCAACATTTCAAGAACCTGAATTTCGTGGCTCTGAAGGTGTGAAAATGGAAAAAATGGACGGTCAAGAAATTTCATTATCGGCCGGCGTAAAAGTATATAACCCGAATTGGTATGCCTTGAAAATTAAACCTTCTACGGTTGAAGTTTACCTCGAAGACCAATTAATGGGAACAATCAAATTAACCAAAAAAGTGAAGATGAAAGGGAAGCAAGAAACTTCTCTTTCTCTTCCACTTCTGTCTACTTTGGAAGATGGAGCAATGTTCACAGCACTTCGATACGCGACAAAAGATCAAGTAAAGGTGCGCATTAAAGGAAAAGTGAAAGGCGGTGTTTTCTTTGTTTCCAAAAAAATGGATGTTGATGAAACGAAAACCATTTCTGGAAAAGATTTAAATCTTGGAAAATAACACCAATGGCACTACCCGACTTTGAACTGCAGGAAGGAAT
>JBDKHH010000087.1:0-8668 GCA_039797785.1 Bacteroidota bacterium
AAGAGCAAGCACGAAGTGAAAGTTGCAATCGAATTTTAGTTTTCTACAATTCGGAGTCGCCAAACTTTCGTATCTTTGCCCCCAAATTTAATGACAAATGGAGACCCCAAAAACGTATGAGCCGCTAAAGGCAGAGGAGAAATGGTATGCACATTGGATGAATAAAGGATATTTTCATTCAGAACCTGATAACCGTGAAGCGTATACGGTCGTCATTCCACCTCCAAATGTTACTGGGGTTTTGCACATGGGACACATGTTGAACAATACGATTCAAGATGTTTTAGTTCGTCGTGCACGTATGTTGGGTAAAAATGCATGTTGGGTACCAGGAACGGATCACGCATCTATCGCAACAGAAGCAAAAGTTGTTCAAAAATTACGTCAAGAAGGAATTAAAAAATCGGATTTAACACGTGAAGAATTCTTGAAACATGCGTTCGAATGGAAAGATAAGCATGGAGGAATTATTCTTGAGCAATTGAAAAAGTTAGGCGCTTCTTGTGACTGGGAACGTACCAATTTTACAATGGATCCAGCTTATTCTGAATCAGTTCTTGATGTGTTCATCGATTTATACAAAAAAGGAAAGATTTATCGCGGAGTGCGAATGGTGAACTGGGATCCAGAAGCTTTAACTGCACTTTCGGATGAAGAAGTATTGCACAAAGAAGTGAATTCTAAGTTGTTTTATGTTCGCTATAAAATCGCTGGAAGTGAAGATCAATGGTTGACAATCGCAACAACACGTCCAGAAACAATTTTGGGTGATTCTGCTATTTGTATCAATCCAAATGATGAGCGTTTCAAGCATTTGCATGGAAAACAAGCAATTGTTCCTATCGCAAATCGCACAATTCCAATTATTCAAGATGAATATGTTGATATGGAATTTGGTACTGGATGTTTGAAAGTTACACCAGCACACGATACAAATGACTACGATTTAGGAAAGAAACACAATTTAGAAACAATCGATATTTTCAATGATAATGGAACATTGAATGACCATGGAATGCACTATGTAGGAATGGATCGTTTTGAAGTACGTAAAGCAATTGAAAAAGAATTATACGATAAAGGATATTTAGTAAAAACAGAAGATCACATTAATAAAATTGGTTTTTCTGAACGTACAAATGCTGTAATTGAACCTAAATTATCGCTTCAATGGTTTGTTGACATGAAAGAATTGTCAGCTCCAGCCTTGGATAATGTAATGAATGGAAACATCAAATTCCATCCAGAAAAATTCAAAAACACCTACAAGCATTGGATGGAAAACATCAAAGATTGGTGTATTTCACGTCAGTTGTGGTGGGGACATCAAATTCCTGCTTGGTACTACGGTGCTGGTTCGGAAGAATATGTTGTGGCAAAAACAATTGAAGAAGCAATTGAATTAGCCACTGCTAAAGCGGGAAGAACTATTTCAGCATCTGATTTGAAACAAGATGAAGATGTATTGGATACTTGGTTCTCAAGTTGGTTATGGCCAATTTCTGTTTTTGATGGTTTAACAAAGCCAGGAAATGAAGAGATTAAGTACTATTATCCAACAAACGATTTAGTAACTGCTCCAGAAATTATGTTCTTCTGGGTTGCGAGAATGATCATTGCTGGATATGAATACATGGGCGATTTACCGTTCAAAAATGTGTATTACACTGGAATTGTTCGTGATAAATTGGGCCGTAAAATGTCTAAATCATTGGGGAATTCACCTGATCCAATTGAATTGATTGAGCAATATGGTGCCGACGGAGTACGTATGGGAATTTTGATTTCATCACCTGCTGGAAATGATTTACCATTCGATAGTTCACAATGCGAGCAAGGAAGAAACTTCACGAATAAAATCTGGAACGCTTATCGTTTGGTAAGTGCCTGGGAAGTACGTGAAATTGAACAACCGAAATCATCTGCAAAAGCAATTGAATGGTTCAATGCGAAATTCAACAAAGAATTAGCTGAAATCAATGACTTATTCGATAAATTCAGAATTTCTGAAGCCTTGATGACTTTGTATAAGTTAGTTTGGGATGATTTCTGTTCTTGGTACTTAGAAATGATTAAACCAGGTTACGAGCAACCAATCGATTCAGCAACATTAGAAGCGACAAAAGATTTCTTTGAAAAAATCTTGAAATTGATTCAACCGTTTACTCCATTCATTGCTGAGGAACTTTGGCATTTGATTCGTGAGCGTCAAGAAGGCGATGATATCATTATTGCAGCTTGGCCAGCAGTTGAAACAATCGATGAAAGTGTTTTAACGTCATTCTCGAAAGCAGAAGAAGTAATTACCAATATTCGTAACGTGCGTAAGCAAAACAACATTGCGAATAAGGTGAAAATGGATTTATTCATTAAGAAAAATGCTGAAATAGATAGTTCTTTTGACGCGGTTCTTGTGAAAATGGGGAATTTGACGCAATTGGAATACGTTACTGAGAAAGTTGGAAATGCAAATTCATTCTTGGTAAATTCAAATGAATATTACATTCCTTTTGGAGACACAATCGATATCGAAGCTGAAAAGAAAAAAATCAACGAAGAATTGGATTATACCAGAGGATTCTTGCAAAGCGTTCAAAAGAAATTACAAAATGAAAAGTTCATGGCAGGAGCGCCAGAGCAAGTTGTTACAATAGAACGTAAGAAAGAAGCAGATGCCTTGAGCACAATTGCTGTGTTAGAAGATAAATTAGCTTCGTTGAAATAAGATAATTGACTTTTTAAATAGATGAATCCCTTCAGCAATGGAGGGATTTTTTTTATACAGTAAAATCGAGTACCGAAAGTTGATACGAAGCTTGAAGATTCAGCTGATAATTTCCAGATGGAAGCTTGTAAAGTTTTAGGTCTAATTGATAATTTCCTGCAGCTAATTCTATTGAACCCGAGCGCAGAGCCGTTGTTTCATTTTCTTGGAATAAATCAACAAAGAGGAATAGTGACTCTTTTGCTTGGATGAACACTCGACTTTCATCTGAAACTGGATTTGGAGAAATAAAAGCATCAAATTTCTTTTCACCTGCTCCAACAATACCTTCAATTCTGCTTGATGTTTGTTGGGAAGGAGGAACTGGAGCAAATGGTTTTAAATCAGAAATTTGTGGAAGTCCTGGGGCAAAAGCTGTTGTTTTTAAAAATTGTGTTATGCTCGTGTCTGCTGTGATACTTCCAGAAATGGTAATGTTTCCCAAACTTACAGTGCACGTTATCCAAGGTTGATAAATTTCATAATACGGCGTAACTCCCATAAACGTGACGATTTCGCCAACTGGTAGTTTAAAATAGATTGGAGCATTTGGTTGAATCAAACTCGAATCAGAAAGCGTTAACGTAGAATCTATCAGAGGTAAATTTATTTCCGTTGTATCTTGGTTTAACAGTGCCGTTGTTTCAGCATTTAACTGTGAAATCATTTCCTTTGACAAGGTATTTTGGCAAGAGAAAAGTGATAATCCAAAAACTGCAACCAATGAAAAAATCCAAACAGCACGAAAGTTGTCGCGTTCGTTTTTCCATTGGAAGAACTCATCATTGAGCTGATCTAATTGAAAGTTGGTGATTCGCGCGCACGTTCGATCATTCTGAGCAAATTCTTGAACCAGTAATTGTTTAATTTCCAGAGAAGTTTTATTCGTGAAATCTGTTACTTCAAGTGCGCACTTTTGACAAAAAGCTCCTTTTTGAGTAGCAGTCATTTTTGCCCAATCTTCGTGGCATGGCTCTTTAATTGATATTCCCATCTTTTTGTACTGAGAACAAAACGTAAAAAAAAGACTTTGGTTGTTCTTAATTTGCAACTTTTAGCAACCATGCACTTATGTTGACGTTATAAAAGAATGAATATCAATGTTTATTTTGTCTTATTCTGTTTGCAATTTTCACTTTATTCATTCGGGCAAGAATGTGATTCCTGTGAGATATTTGTACCCAACACATTAACTCCTGATTGTGATCAATTTGGATGTGAATTTTTAAAAATTACAAGCAATTGTGAAATAAATGAATTTGAATTATCAATTTTTAATCGTTGGGGAGAACGTGTATTTGAAAGCGTGGATCAGCAAAAAGAATTTAATTCAACTACTGTTAAAGAAGGAGTCTATGTTTGGAAGTTAACAGGCTTATTTTGTAATACGCTTCAGTTTTCTAAGACAGGCAACCTTCAAATTATAAAATAAGACAGCGAATATGATTTCATTCGTTAGTGTTTTAAATAATTAGTAAATTGCTTCACTTTAAAACCACTATGATGAGCAAAATTCTGACAATTGTCTTTTTATCAATCAATTTGTTAACCTTCAGTCAAGTTCAATGGGCTGAAGAATTGGTAAGTGTAAGTTCAACTTATGTTAATACAACTGGAGATTATTCCTATAAAGCGATTCAAGCGTTGGGGAAACCATCGTTGTTGCCAACAATTAAAGAATTTTCGGTAGTTGCATGGAGTCCACAAACGGAAGATGCAAAGAATGAATTCATTCACGTCAAATTTTCTACCCCTCAAATTGCTTCTCAACTGATCATAAATGAGAATTACAATCCAGGTACAATCGTTCAAATCGAATTATTTGACGCTCAAATGTCATCAGTAGTGCTAATGAAAGATTCAGTGGGTTTTAAACGAATGGACCTTTCTAAAGCCTTGGTGATTCAATTTCCAACGACAACAAAACCAGTTGCTTCTGCCAGAATAACAATGAATACAAGCTTGGTCGCTGGGTATAATCAAGTGGATGCGGTAGGGATTTCAGCAAGCGCAAAACCAATTGAGATTGCAGTCGAAGCGATAAAATCAGATAATGTGATGTTTTCGAAGGAACGTTTAGCCAATCATATCAACTCAACAACAGCAGAATTACTTCCTGTGATATCGGTTGATGGAGAAACGCTGTTTTTTGTTCGAGAAAGTCATCCATTAAACATCAATAATTATACGCAACATGTGTGGTATGCATCGATTGTTCCGAAGGATTCTACAGATAAGGCCGTTTATCTTCCAGCACCGATTAACAACACAGATAACAATGCTGTTTGTTCGATTACTCCGGATGGTCAAAGTTTACTTTTATTGAATAAATACAATGCAGACGGTACAATGGGTAAAGGAGTCTCTATTTCTCGAAAAGATGGTGACGCATGGGGATTTCCTGAAACAGTTGAAGTCGAAGATTTTTATAATGACAACAAATATGGCGAGTATTCATTGTTAAATGATGGAAAAACATTGTTGATTACAACGCAACGCAAAGATGGTTATGGAAATAAAGATGTGCAAGTGTGCTTCAAAAAAGAAGATGGAACATGGACGAAGCCGAAAAACCTCGGTCCAGTTATAAACACGCCAGCTTCAGAAACGTCACCTTTTATGGCTTCTGATGGAACAACTTTGTATTTTGCGAGTAGAGGCCATTTAGGTTATGGTAATAGCGATTTATTCATGGCAACGCGCTTAGATGATTCGTGGACGAATTGGAGCGAACCCATTAATTTAGGACCTTCGATTAATACGCCAAGTTTTGATGCCTATTATACTATTCCAGCGAAAGGAGATTATGCTTATTTCGTTAATTACACGGATACTTCAGGAGCGGATGTGTTTCGCATTAAATTACCAAGCAGTGCAAAACCAAAACCTGTAGCCTTAATTAAAGGGCATGTGTATGATGCTGAAACAAAGAAACCTCTTGGATCACAGATTAATTATCAGTCACTGGTTTCAGGGAAGGAAATGGGCGTAGCAAATTCCAATAAAACAGATGGTTTTTACAGTATCGCTTTACCAGGAGGAGATTTTTATGGATTTCAGGCAAGTGCCACAAATTATTATCCGTTGAGTCAAAATCTTGATTTAAGAAAATTGACTGAATATCAAGAAAAAGGTATGGATTTGTATCTATTTCCGCTGAAAGTTGGTCAGAAAGTAAAATTAAACAACGTGTTTTTCGATACAGGGAAATTCAGCTTCCGAAAAGAAACCTATGTCGAATTAGATCGCTTGGTAAGCTTCTTGAAAGGTAATGCGACAATTGTCATTCGAATTGATGGACATACAGATAATCAAGGAGATGATGCTAGTAATATGTTGTTGAGTAACAATAGAGCTAAAGCAGTTTTTGACTATTTGATTTCGAAAGGAGTTCAGCCAACACAATTATCCTTTAAAGGTTTTGGTGAGACTGCTCCAGTAGATGTGAATACTACAGAGTCAGGCAAGCAAAACAACCGAAGAGTTGAGTTTTTAATAGAAAAAATTTAATTACTTTTTCTTGTACAACAATTCTTGCACAGTATTGCGCGAAATGTAATGGTAATTGTTTTTTGCTTTTTCGAAAACGCCACGTGCCCATTTTAAGTTCTCAGGAGTTTTAGCCAATTCCTGGTAAATTGGTGCAATGTATTTTCTTCGCCCAACTTTTAATAAGAATTTTTCCATGTTTGGTCGAATGTCATCGTACCCTGAATTGATACCTAAAATGTACCATTCATTCATGATTTCTGCATTCCCCCAATTCTTAAAATTCAAATGCTTGTCAAGGTTTCTCATTAATTCTGGATCAATTTTCTTTGGAAGTCGACGGATAAACATTTGCCATTCTTGAGCGATGTATTTATCACGCGTCAATTGATTGATTTGTTTTTTCTTCTTTTTGCGCCCTTTAACTTTAATCCACTTGATTTCTTTCTTGAAAATGTCTTCACCAGCAGCAAAACGATCTGCTAATAATTTGATTTGCTCAAAACGCGGAGAAACAATTTTCAGGCAATTTTCAGGCAAGCCTTTTTCATAGATCCATTCGTCTGTATTGAACTCTAAATCATTTGGTTCAAGTAATTTTGTGTTCAAATAAGCAATAAAGGTTTCCGTATTGATTGTCTTAAACGCATACTTTTTAAAGTACGAATTCAAAAAGGCATCAAACTTATCTCTTCCCGCTTCTTGTTCAAGCGTTTTCAAGAAAAATGCACCTTTTGTGTAAGCAATATCAGTCATTCCGTCATCTGGATTACGTCCAGCTAATGACAATTTGAGTTTTGTATCATCAGGGAAATCTCCAGCTTCAATGGCCTTAATTTCATCTTGTAATTCTTGGAATTCGATTAAGGCGAGCATATCTGAAATCTCTTTTCCGTAAAGTGATTCCATGATGCGATTTTCAAAATAAACCGTAAAACCTTCATTTAACCAGAAATCATCCCATGAACTATTTGTCACCAAGTTTCCTGACCAAGAATGCGCCAATTCATGCGCTACTACAGAAACAAGACTGCGGTCTCCAGCCAAAAGCGTTGGATTAACAAAGGTTAAGCGTGGATTTTCCATCCCACCAAAAGGGAAAGAGTAGGGAAGAACGATTAAATCGTATTGTTCCCATTGATATTTACCGTACAATTTTTCAGCCGCACGAATCATTTTTGGCAAGTCACCAAACTCGTTGACACACTGATAAATCAATTGAGGTTCAGAATAAACACCACATGAAGGACCTAATTTTCGGTACGTCAAATTCCCAACCGCCATCGCAATTAAATAACACGGAATTGGTTGACGCATTTGAAATTCATAAATCCCTTCATCATTTTTCTTTGTCGGATTTTCAGCACTCATCACAGCCATCAAGTCCTTAGGAACTTTCACTTTAGCTGAATACGTGATTCGATTCGCAGGTGAATCTTGCAAAGGAATCCACGAACGCGTTAAAATTGCTTCTCCTTGCGTGTACATGTAAGGGAATTCTTTTCCGGCCGTCAGTTCTGGACTTAACCAATCAATCGCTTCAGTTGCTTCAGTCGTTTGGTAATAGATATTTACATATTTCGTAGTTCGATCCACTTTCACTAATAACGGTTGGCCAAGAATTGAATCTTCGTCCCACTGTCCAATCATGAAACTTGTTTCTTTTTCTTTGGTTTTTCCGATTGTGATTTTTTGAATTTTTAAGCCTTTGATATCAAAAATAGCTGTATCAGTTCCGTTGTTGACCATTTCATGTCGCGCAACACCATAGATTGTTTTGTTATCGAAATTCACATCGATTTCCAAATGTAAATGCTTCGTTCTTATTTGATGAACGTTCGAATAGCTATGATTATCAAAAGTTGAGTCTGCTAATATTTCGGTTGGACTAACATTTTTTTGCTGAATTTCTTCACACGATGTAAGCGCAAAAAATGCGATTAGCGGGAGAAATAAGAAATGGAGAGATTTCATGATATTTTTTGCAGTTCCACAAATTTAATAAAAATCCCTTTGATAATTTTAGAAACGAGTGGTGAATAAGATGATTCATTCTAAAGTTCTATTTATTCCTGATTAAAAACAAACGAAATAAGGTAGTTGATGTTCTTTCTGTTTTGAATGATTCTCTATCTTTGATGAAAATTATTCCATGAATTTGAAGAAAGTTACGAGAGGATTTTGTTATACTTTGTTAGTTGGTTTTTCGTTAACGTTAACAGCATGTTTCAAAGGTAAATCCGTTGATTTGATCATTCACAACGCTCAAATTCACACTATGAATGAGAAAGGTGAAGTTCATGAAGCAATTGCAATCAAGGATGGTAAAATTGTGGAACTTGGACCAGAGCGACAAATCTTGAATAAATATACGGCTGATGAAGAAATTGATGCTGGAGGAAAAGATGTTTATCC
>JBDKHH010000088.1:0-23596 GCA_039797785.1 Bacteroidota bacterium
CGTGCACGTTGATATCTTTTACGTTTTGTATCATCCGCTTGTAAATTTGCCCAAGCTAAAACAGGATCACCACCACATTTTTTCTTTTCTTCTCTAAAAAGATCGATTAATGCACCTCTAATAATAGGATATTTTACACGAATCGGACTATACAAGTACCATGAATAAGAAATACCACGTTGACAACCTCTAGGTTCATATGGCGGTACATCCTTATTAAATTGTGGATAATCTAATTGTTGCATTTCCCATACTACAATCCCATCTTTCACGTGAATTGCCCAAGAACATCCTCCGGTACAGTTAACACCATGGGTACTTCTTACAACTTTATCATATTGCCATCTATTTCTATAAAATTCTTCCCATTTTCTAGTATTTGGCGATATTATATCTTCAATCCAGCTCATTTTATTTATATTTAATGTAACTACTTAACTATTTAATGCTTTGCATCCCAGGCACTAGCTTGGCGTTCGAAAATTTCTTTTTTAACCATTTTCTTTTTCCTTTTGAACCAAATAATATTGATCAATAGTAAAATACCCAAAAGACCTGCTCCTCCGCTCATTAGCATCATATCATATCCTTTATCCGCGACCTGATTTCCTTTAACATCATTCGCATATTTTAAAAAAGCTTGAAGTTTATTTCTTTCCTTTTCCGTTAGCGGATTATTTTGGTAAGAAGCAGCCATGGCAGGGAATGATGGAGCAGAAAGCCATGCAGATATTCCATCGCCTAATCGCGTATAAACATCCGTCAAATCCTTTGCTAGAAGTCCACCTTTTGCAACTTGACTATTGGTAACTGAATGACAGGAAATACAAGATGGTCCGCCGTTCGCAAATCCATTTTTTCCTTCAAAATACTTTTGTCCTTCAACTTCTTCTGGAGTCATAGAACGTTGAGCACCAAAAGCATTTAGACTTGCTAGACTAATCATTGATCCTATCAAAATCAGTCCAATTCCATTTAAAAATCTGTTCTTTTTCATTATATAGATTATTATATGGTAAAAGTCCTTTAATAGGGCCGCTTATAAAATGATTTAAATCATATAATACACACATTTACATCTAACCAATCTAAATAGAACAATTCTAAATAAATTATTTAATCACTGATAAACAATTACTTAAAGATATTAAATGCAAGAAACACACAAAGTAATTCGTTAAAACATTATGTTTCACATCAATTTTACAACTGATCAACCAACAACCATTCAGCAAAGGAGGTTGGCGTCTCATCTAAACGCATTGCAACAAGCTCAACATGCTTAGGAATACTTTCTTTAACAATGTCCACAAAATGAACGAGTAGATTTTCACATGTTGGCAAAAAAGGAGTTAGAATCACCCTTTCCCTGGCGTTCCCGACAACTTCTAACGATTGAAAATTAGATCCTTTTTTCAAAACAAGGGAATGATCAAAAACGTGAATAATCTTTTCGTCAACGATTTTTTTCAAAACACTAAAATCTAGAACAAACCCTTCATCTCCATCTTCAGAATCCTCAACCACCGTTCCCAACAATGAAATTCGCAAATGATACGTATGACCGTGAATATGTCTACACAAACCATTATAACCTTCTAATGCATGAGCCATATCGAAAGAAAACTTTTTCGTTACCCTAATTTTGTTCATCTCAATTAATTTTACTTCATAAAAAAAGGGCTCACTATAAGCAAGCCCTCGATATTCAATTATTTACATTTATTTAGCACCGTCATTCTGTCTCATATACTCCAAGATTGCTCGCGCATCTTCATCTGAAGTAGATAATTCAGGCATTTGAACTTTGTATTTTTCGATTTGCTTTTTTAACTCTGGATCTTTTTCTAACATCTCTGTGGTATTCGTCATCATATTCATTAACCAACTTAACTGTCTTCGCTCTGTTACACCAGACCAACCAGGACCAACAATTACATCATTTTTCAAGCTGTGACAACTGGCACATTTAGAATCATACAACCCCTTACCCTTTAAAGCTAACTCAGAATTTAATCCCTCTTCAACCTTAAAATCCATAAAATCTCCAACCCCAAGAACTGGATCATATTGCACCTCTTCGACCTGTTCTGCTTCTCCATTTGCTTGCCCCTCATTATTAGACCCCGAACAAGAAACCACACCAAAACCCATCAATGCGATTACATAAAATACTTTTGTTTTCATTTTATTTTTATTTCAAATTTCACAAAGTACCCATTCACAAACCATGATGTGAATCATAAAAAAGTACTTTTAACAATTAATTTCTTATCTCAACCTTTAAACCAAAAGACTCAATTGATTTATCCTCCAAACGAACATGACTATCATTCAAAGAGCCAATTGTTTTACTACCATTAAAATAATGCTGAATGTAATAGTTCCCCTGGTATTTTTTACCCACCAGGTATTTGCACATTTCTTCTAAATCCGACACACAGAGTACGCTGTCATGAAATGTGGTTCTAACTTCAAACGCCACATCACTTTCAATCAAGCGCTTTAAAACAATTTCAAATCTTGAAAACAATTTACTCTTCGTGATGCGATAAAAATTCCCTAACAGAGATTTAAAATCCAAAGCAACATAATCAATCAATTTCATACCTAACATTTCATCAACAATGTGAGGCATCGATCCATTGGTATCCAACTTAACCAAGAAGCCAAGATTTTTTATTCTTTTTGTAAATTCTACAATTTCTTTAGCTCTTGTCGACTCTCCACCACTCAAAACAACAGCATCCAACAAACCTTTCCTTTTTTCCAAGAATGTTAAAACCTCATCATACGTCATCTGACCCTTTGAAGTAACAATATCAGGATTATAACAATAACTACACGCCATATTACAACCTGCAAACCAAACTATACAAGCTGTTTTCCCTGGATAATCCAACATGGTAAATGGAGTCAAATTATATATAGGTTTGCTCAACAACACTTTTCTTGAAATTGTAACCTTTGTTTGTGTTCTCCTTTTTTACCAATATTAAAACTTTCAATAGGACGATGATACCCCATTACTCTTGTATACACTAAACAACGAGTTCTTTTAGTTTCAAGTTCTTTTAAAACTGAATCAATACTAACATTTCTAATTTCTGTTTTCATATTCATCTTTTTTATTATTTAATTCTTTGATTAATTCTTCATCGCATTTAGGACAAAATTCATGTTCACCAGATAAATAACCATGTTTTGGACACACGCTAAAAACCGGCGTAATAGTAATGTAAGGCAATCTAAAATTTGACACTACCTTTTTCACTAAATTGCGACAAGCTTCTGCTGAACTCAATCGTTCCCTCATGTACAAATGCAAAACCGTTCCTCCAGTATATTTACATTGTAGTTCATCTTGCAACATTAATGCTTCGAAAGGATCATCTGTGTAATCAACTGGAACCTGGGAACTATTTGTGTAATAAATATTTTCATTTTCACCAGCCTGTATAATTTCAGAATAACGTTTTTTATCCTCTTTTGCAAAACGATAGGTAGTTCCTTCAGCAGGCGTAGCCTCAAGATTATATAAATTACCCGTCTCTTCCTGAAACTCTTTCATTCGGTTTCTTATATAATCTAGTATTTCAGATGCAAAATCAACACCATCCTCATTTGTTATATTCAGATTTCCATCCGTGAAATTCAAAAGCATTTCATTAATTCCATTCACACCTATTGTCGAGAAGTGATTTCGGAAATGCGGTAGATATCTTTTTGTATAAGGAAACAATCCTCTTTCATACATTTCAGTAATAAATAACCTTTTTTTCTCTAACGTTGATTTTGCAATCAACAGTAAATTATCCAATTTATCAAAAAGAACTTTTTTATCACCTTTATATAGATAACCGAGTCTCGCCATATTAATTGTCACAACCCCGATACTTCCTGTCATTTCAGCAGACCCAAAAAGCCCATTCCCTCTTTTCAACAACTCTCTCAAATCTAACTGAAGGCGACAACACATACTTCTTACTGCATTAGGCTTATAAGCATTAGGATTCTCCTCTTTCTCTCCATTTGCATTTAGAATATATTGACTACCTACGAAATTCTGAAAATAAGATGATCCAATTTTTGCAGTGTTTTCAAATAACAAATCCGTATTTTCACCATACCAATCAAAATCTTCGGTAATATTCACTGTTGGAATTGGAAAAGTAAAAGGTTGACCAAAAGCATCCCCCTCTGTCATTACAGTATAGAAAGCCTTATTAATCATGTTCATTTCTTGTTGGAAATGCTCATACTTAAAATCAATCAAATTGTTAACACCCCTCTCAACAGCCCTTCTTGACAATTCATCATTCTCAATACCAATAAATAAATGTTCATTGTTTCTAGTTGGCATCTGATCCTTAAGATCTCCAGGAACAACCCAATCCAAAGTAACGTTCGTAAAAGGTGATTGCCCCCAACGTGCAGGAACATTTAAATTGTACACAAAACTCTTAATTGCTTTTAAAACTTCATTATATGAAAGTCCATCCTTGAACACATAAGGAGCTAAATACGTATCAAACGAACTAAAGGCTTGTGCACCTGCCCACTCACTTTGTAAAATACCTAAAAAATTAGCCATTTGACCAAGCGCCTCCCTGAAATGATTTGGCGCTTTACTTTCAACGCGACCTCTAACCCCATTGAATCCATCATTCAATAAAACTCTTAAACTCCAACCAGCACAATAACCAGTTAAACAATCCAAATCATGAATGTGAATATCTCCACTTCGATGAGCATAACCTTCCTCCTGGCTATACACTTTATCCAACCAATAATTTGCTATAATTTTACCTGCAACATTATTGACTAATCCCGCATTTGAATATGACGTATTCGCATTTGCATTTATACGCCAATCAGTCTGGCCAATATACTCTTCAATCGTCTGGGTACTATTAACATAAGTCGTATCCAATTGCAAATTGGAACTCTCATCTCGCTGCATTTTTCTCGTATGGCGATACAACATAAATGATCTCATTACTTCAAAGTCCTCTATTTTATATAATTCCTTTTCAATAACATCTTGGATTTCTTCAACGGACCAAACCACTTGTGAGTTTAATACAACCATCACCTCTTCGGTTACTTCAGGCTTGTACAACGCACTAACACTTTCATATCCTTTTCGAATAGCTTCTTCAATTTTGAATTGTTCAAATGGCTTATATTCACCACTTCTTTTAATTACATATTTTTCCATACTTTCCTATTAATCAATTTTTAAAAATGCACGCCCCTCTCTAAGATCCGTAACCATCTCAAAAACAGAGGTAGTTTTTATCATATTTTTAAAGTCGTTTTTGATGTGTTTATATTTCTTATGAGCAGGACAAGGATTTACCTCAGAACAAGCTTTTAACCCGAGAACACAAAGGGAAAATTCAGCATTACCATCGATTGCCTCGACAATATTTTCCAACATTATTTTCTTTAAATTAACAGTAACCATTTCAAAACCTCCTTGAACACCTTGAACAGAATAAATCAATCGGTGCTTCACTAATTTTTGGAGAATCTTTGCAGTATAGGCTTCCGGAGAATCAATTGCTAAAGAAATTTCTTTTAAACTCACCCTCTTACCATTCAAAGAATTGAGCGCAACAACCACACACGCCCTTATTCCATATTCACAAGCTTTTGAAAACATACAGTTTCATTTTTTTCAAATGTAAATAATTCTAATTATCTCGGACATTTTAATCCTACTTAACTTAAGAACATTTAAATGTTAGTAAATCTTAAAGCCCCGAAACCATCACGATAATCTATTAATTATTTACTTACTAACAAATTATATTAAGATGTTAATAAGATACTAAAGGCTATTTATGCATCGACAATATGCAATCCTGTTATTCTTATTTATTTTAAATTAAAATAATTTTAACAAATTTTATTTAGGACTTTTTTATCCTCTTTATATTTTTATGAATACATTTGTCTTATAATAATTTAAAAAAAAACAACATGGAAAATCTGGATGTAACCCTAATCGAACCCCGTTTAAAACACCCTACAATATTTAAACACTTTGATGAATTAATTGATGGTGAATCTTTTGTGATTCACAATGATCATGACCCAAAGCCGCTTTATTATCAAATGATTGCAGAAAGAGGTAATATATTCACTTGGGAATATCTAACCAATGGTCCTGAGTTTTGGGAAGTAAAAATAACTAAACAAAATTCAGCAAATGCAACAGACACCATTGGAGAAATGGTCGCTAAAGATTATAGAAAAGCAGAAGTTTTTCGCAAATTTGGATTAGACTTTTGCTGTGGTGGTAAAAAAACGCTTGAAAAGGCATGTGAGAAAAAGGGTCTAAATGTATCAGAGGTAAAATCAGCTCTAGCTGAAATTGAAAATCAAGAATCTAATACTTCTGAAGATTACAATAGCTGGGAATTGGATTTTTTAGCTGACTATATTGTAAACAAACATCACAAATACATTGAAAATTCACACCCAATGCTCTATGAATTTAGTCAAAAAGTGGCTAGAGTGCATGGTGATCGTCATCCTGAGGTTGTGGAAATTGCAAATTATTATATCGAGGTGGCGGAAGAGTTGAATCATCATATGCATAAAGAGGAGATGATCTTATTTCCTTATATCAAAGAATTGGTCAATGCAAAAAGAAACAACTTACCGTTGGAAACACCACCATTCGGCACAATTCAAAATCCAATCAACATGATGGAAGAAGAACATTTATCTGCAGGTGGAAACATGGATAAAATTAAAGAATTAAGTAATAATTTTACTCCTCCAGATGATGCTTGTAATTCTTACCGTGTTCTTTTTGCAAAATTGAAAGAATATGAATTTGATTTACATCATCACATTCATTTGGAGAATAATATTTTATTCAAAAAAGCAGTTGATTTAGAAAATGAATTATTAAATGCTTGACAAATGAAAATTTCTAGTCAAACCAAAATTTCAAAAATTATAAAACACAACATAGAGGCAATCGAAGTGATTGCCTCTATTAATAGTAACTTCAAGAAGTTACGAAACCCCATTTTACGAGCTGTTCTAGCTCCACGGGTAACAATTTCCGACGCATCAAGAATTGGAAAATGCGACATCCGACTAATTTTTGAAGGATTACAAAAAATAGGATTTGAACTAGAAACTACAACACCTACATCAATTGATACTTCTTGTGAGAAAAACAAACCAACCTCACAAAATCAATTTTTAAACAATCGCGAATTGGTAAAATTTGACATTCGACCAGTGTTAGAGAAAAATGAGGACCCATTCAACTCTATTATGCTAATTGTAAATAAATTAAACAACTCAAATGCATTAGAAATAACAAGTCCATTTGAACCAATACCATTAATCAGAATTGTTGAAAAGAAAGGTTTTGAGACACTAACTATTGAAATAGACAAACTGTATAAACTCTACATCAAAAAAGATAAACAGGCTCCGAGTAGAACGCAAAATGAAGATACTTTTTCTTCATCCGAAATACAGCCGATTTTATCCAAATTTAAAGGTAAAATAAAAGAAATTGACGTTCGCAACTTGGAAATGCCTTTACCCTTTGTGACGATTCTTGATGAATTACGAACTTTAAATGAAGAACACGCCCTTTTCGTTCATCACAAAAGAGTTCCCCAATTTTTACTGCCTGAAATTGGCGAAATGGGGTTTACTTATCACGTTTTTGAAATAGATCATGAAAATGTTGAACTTGTTATTCATAGAAAATGATGATCAATCTACAAAGCCAAAGTAGTCCCTCAAAAAATATCATTGTCCCTCATTTTGTTTTTGGAAGCATTAATTGGACAATCACAATTCTATTTCTCCTTTTAAACTCGGATCTTTTACTTGGCCATCATTTTAATCATAAATTGATTGCAATAACACACTTGATAACATTAGGTTGGATATCGACTGTAATTTTTGGTGCACTTTATCAATTAATTCCAGTTATTTTTCAGACAACTTTATACAGTGAAAACTTGGCAAAAGCATCATTTTTTTCTCTGCAAATTGGCACTTGGTTATTTTTCTTTTCATTTTGGTATTCAAACACTTCTATACCATTAGTAATCTCTGCAATCATACTTGCCTTCTCACTATTAATTTTCGGAATAAATATTTTAAAAACTATCCTTTTATCCAACTTAAAAGCAATTGAAAGGATTTTTATTTTTTCATCAATTATTTGGTTGATTTTCACAGGAATTATAGGGACAATTCTGGCTATTAATTTAAGTTTTCCGTTTTTATCGATCTCCCATTTAGAGCTTTTAAAAGTTCACGCTCATTTTGGAATTATTGGTTGGTTCTCTCAATTAATCATTGGTGTATCTATTGTTTTATTTCCTATGTTTTTACTTTCTCACAATCAATCAAAATCACCTCTTAAAATAACATTGTTATTCAGCAATTTTGGATTAATCATTGGGTTTTGTTCAATTGTTCTTTTTTCTAATTACCTGCTTATAACAGCATTTATATCTGGAGTAATCGCGCTGCTGCCTTATCTTCATTTTATTCTATTCACTTACCTAAAAAGGATTAAGAAAAAAGTTGATCTAGGGATGAAAAAATCATTGTTTTCATTCATTTGGATTTCAATAGCACTAATCGTTTCTTTTCAGGTTTTTCTGCATTTTTCAGAGATCAATCAATGGCAAATCAATCTATATATCACCCTTTTTCTCTTAGGATTTATAAGTACTCTCATTATGGGGCAAACGTTTAAAACCCTACCTTTTATAATCTGGTTAAGCAATTACAAGAGTAGCCCGTCACATTCCAACAAAATACTTCCAAAAGACTTGTACTCACATACCATTTTGACTTGGCAATATTTCAGTTATTCAATCGGATTAATTCTCGTAGCTTTTGGAATTTTCGAATTAAATAATCCAATTCTCATTATAGGCTTTTCATTACTATTGATAGCCGTTCTCCTATATGTCTTAAATATTTTCAAAATAATCACACGTAAAAATTTATCAAAATGACATTAACTATATTAAGTGAAGACGAAAAAGAGGTTCTCAATGTTCTAAAAGATGTTATTGACCCAGAAATCGAATTAAATATTGTCGATTTAGGTTTAGTATACGGAATTCAGCGAAATTCAAAAACCAAAGGAATAATCGTAAGTATGACCCTAACTTCGATTGGCTGTCCAATGGGCGATGTAATCATGGATGATGCAAAAAGTGTACTTTTTAATCATTTTCCAGATTACAAAATCACAGTTCAATTTGTATGGTCCCCTAAATGGACACCTGAAATGGCCACAGAGGAAGGTCAACTTCATTTTGAAACACATTAAAATTACTGCAATTACACTTATGAATTCACAACTTTTCGAAGAACTTAAATTAAAGTACTCGCTTCCATTATTGGACTTACTATACGAGGCGCAACAAATACACAGGGCTAACCATGTTCAAAATGAAATTTTTGTAAACTCATTAATCAACATTAAAAGTGGTGGTTGCAGTGAAAATTGCTCCTACTGCCCACAATCAGTTCATAATACTGCAAAGGTACCAGTAGAGAAGTTGATGAATAATCATGAGGTTTTAAATAAAGCAAAAGAGGCTTTAAAAAATGGAGCCTCAAGAATTTGTCTCGGTGCAGCCTGGAGAGAAGTGCGGTCGAATCGTGATTTTGACAGGATTTTAGAAATGATTCGAGATCTTTCACAGTTGAACCTTGAAGTTTGCTGCACTTTGGGAATGATTAATCAAAAACAGGCTATTCAATTAAAGAAAGCTGGTCTCACGGCTTACAATCATAATTTAGACACATCAGACACTTATTACAGTGAAGTTATTTCTTCTCGTGAATATGAGGACAGAATAAACACTCTCCAACATGCAGGTGCAGCAGGTTTATCACTGTGTTCAGGAGGGATAATTGGTATGGGAGAAAGTATTGATGATCGCATATCCTTAATCATTGCATTAACCAAACTAACACACACACCTGAATCTGTACCCATTAATTTACTTGTTCCCGTTGAAGGAACACCATTACAAAATCAAGAACCTATTCCTAGTTGGGAGTTAATCCGAATGATTGCCCTAACAAGAATTGCATTGCCCAAAAGTCGGATTCGACTCTCAGCAGGGAGAAACAAATTATCCCATGAAGCACAAACACTTTGTTTTTTAGCTGGTGCAAATTCTGTGTTTTTAGGTAAAAAATTACTCACCACCGAAAACAATTGCATGGAAGATGATTTCCAACTATTCAATGCTTTGGGATTAAACTTGCACAAAAATTAAAAACTAATACTATTATGATTTAAATCATAAACAAGCACATAAACTTCTGGCATTTTTGCGTTATTCTTTTAAATACATAACGCATGTCATTAAAACCTAAAGATCTATCAATAAAATTTCGATTCTGGATAAATGTTGATGGCGAGAAATTACTTGGAAAAGGCCGTGTTGAAATGTTGGAACTTATTCGAAAACATGGTTCGATTTTAAAGGCCTCTCAAGAAATGAAAATGTCGTATAGACAAGCATGGCAGATGGTAAAGGAAATGAATGATCGAGCTGAATCTCCCTTCGTTGAAAAATATATGGGCGGAAAAAATGGCGGGGGTGCTCGTTTAACAATTGAAGGTGAAGATGCCATTAAAAAATATCATGATCTTGAAAAACGTATCAATTACTTCATTGATGAACAACTTGAATCCTTCAAATAGTTTTTTTTCTCAGCATTATTCATTTCAAAACATACTCAAATGAAACAAATAATCATATTCAGTATTATTTCCGCTGTATTCTCATGCCGCGCACAAGGTATCGACACGTTAACCATTGTTCCAGATACATTAAAAATAAACGAAATTTCCGAAATAATTGTTACAGCTTCACGTGTACCCGAAGCCCTGCTACGCTCTCCAATAAGCATCGATTTGTTAAAGGCCTCCGAAGCAAAAAATCTTGGTTCCCCTTCTGTTTTTGATGCACTTGAGCTAGTAAAAGGTGTTCAGATAATTACACCAAGCCTTGGCTTTAAAGTCCTGAATACGCGTGGCTTCTCAAACACTACAAATGTTCGATTTGCACAGTTGGTCGATGGAATTGACAACCAAGCTCCTCATATTGGTGCTCCTATCGCTAATGCACTTGGAGCCAATGAACTAGATATCGATAAAATTGAAATAATACCCGGCACTGCATCGGCGCTTTACGGAATGAATTCAATTAACGGACTGGCAAACATCCGTACAAAAAGTCCTTTCGATTATCAGGGTCTTAGCATTCAGCAGCAAACTGGTGCAAACCATCTTGGTGCCATTGATCAATTTTCTCCAAAACCATTTTCACAATCAAATTTCAGATATGCTCAATCATTTAAAAATAAACTAGCATTTAAAGTGAATGGGGCATATACTACTGGCACAGATTGGGTTGCTAACAACCATCATGATCTCGCACCATCACTCAATTCCACAACAAATCTCCTTGGTGAGGAAAATCCTGCATATGATGCAGTTAACAGCTATGGAAATGAGTCTTCCAATAGAAAAACACTAACATTAGGAGGCAAAAAATATGTTGTTTCACGCACTGGATATAATGAATCGGACATAGACGATTATTCAATCCATAATTTCAAAGGAGATTTCGGAATTTACTTTCGCCCCAAACAAGGCAATGAAATGAATATAACCTATAAGGGAGCACTTATAAACACGATTTACCAACGCTCTAATAGATTCCGATTAGATGACTACACACTGCATCAATATTCAATCGATTACAAAAGTCCTGTATTTGAACTTAAAACGTACCTCACACAAGAAAACACAGGTAAATCTTACAACATTCGATCTTTGGCAGAGAACATGGATCGGGCATTCAAGTCAGACACGAAATGGTTTGCAGATTACACAACAGCTTTTTATACTGCTCAAACAAATGGGCTAAGCGTTTCGGATTCACACAAGTTTGCGAGAGGTTCTGCTGACGATGGCAGATACCAACCAGGAACGGACAGTTACAACCAAAAGAAAGAAGACTTGATCAACATCAACAATTGGGATTATGGAGCTGCATTAAGAGTAAGATCATATTTATACCATGCCGATGGAATTTTAAACTGGAATAAGTTATTCAAATCATTCTTTCAAAACATTAATTCAGAACTATTAACAGGCTTTGACTACCGGAATTACATAATTATTCCTGACGGAAATTACTTTATCAATCCCGTTGATTCGACAAAAAACCTTACTTACAGTAAGATAGGAGGATTCACACAGCTGAATAAAAATCTCTTTGATAACAAGCTCCGATTAAGCGCTACTATCCGCTTTGATAAATCTGATTATTTCACCGTTAAAACCAATCCACGGTTTACAGTTGTGTACTCCCCTACTAAACTTTTTAATTTCAGATTTGCATACCAAAGCGGTTACCGTTTCCCAAGTATTTTTGAAGGATTTTCTAACGTAAATAGTGGTGGAGTTAAGCGTGTTGGAGGATTGGAGATTATGTCAAGGGGAATATTTGAAAATTCATATACAAAAGCTTCAATCGACATCTTTCAAGCACAAGTCAATGCAGATGTCAACAACTTAGGACTAACCCAACAACAAGCCATTGACAAAAACAAAGACCTGTTAAAGAAAAACCCGTATACCTATTTAAAGCCGGAGTATGTTCGTTCGTTAGAAATTGGTTTCCGAGGTCTAGCAATTCAGAAAAAGTTATTCATTGATTTTGACATTTACTATAATTCGTACACAGATTTTATAGCCCAAGTGGAAGCCAGTATTCCAAAAACGTCAAATCTTGATTCTATACCTACTTATCTTTATTCCAAATCAACGCAAGACCGATACCGATTATGGACCAATTCAACTTCTAAAATTTACAATTATGGAGGTAGTTTAGGTCTAAAATATCGCTTTAATGATCACTTTTTATTTCAAGCTAATGCCACCTATGCTAAACTTGATCGAACAGACAACAAAGATGGTTTGGAGGATGGGTTCAACACGCCAAAATGGATGATAAATGGTACGGTAATTTGTGAAAATATTTGGAAAACACTTGGTTCAAGTATTTCGTCTCGCTATCAGACCCAATATGATTACGTTTCTTTCCTCGTAAGCGGAGTGGTACCCAAATTCTGGACGATGGATGCTCAAGTGAATTACACCTTTCAAAAGCCTGGAATTATGATCAAACTTGGGGGAACGAATCTCTTCAATAAAACGTATTATTCAATTTTAGGAGGCCCCAGCATCGGAGGGTATTATTATTTGAATATTTCATATCTGATTCAAACAAAAAAACAGATAATTCAATCAAATTTAGATTAATAATTTGATTTGTATTTTTATATTTCGGATATTTATGTCCGAAATAAAACAATACTACACATGAAAAAACTACTACTATCAATTTCAGTAGCACTATCTGCAAATTGGTGCTCATCTCAAATCACATTTAGTTCACTAGATTTACAAGAAAGTGGAAAAACGTATGTCACAAAAACTGACACAATAACAATTGTTGACATTGGTTCAGCAAGCTCAAGTTTTCAATCATGGGATTTTTCCGCATTAGGAATGCACTATATGAGTGGCCCATCATTCGATCTGACAACGAATACTCCCTATGCCTTTGATTATCCAAATTCAGACTTATACACTTATGGTCCCGCTATGATGTTCGGAGGATTCTTCGGTGGCGCCCCCGTAAACTCACAGGGAATGGATAATGGATATATGTTCTGGAGAAAAGATGCTACAGGATTCTGGACAGAAGGATTTATGGCAGATGAAGGTCAATATGCAGGTAAAAAAGTTTATACTATTCCACAAGAGATGATTTTAGGAACGCCAGCAACCCTTGGTTCAAATTATATAAATTCTTCAGAATGGATACTAGAATACAATGACAATTCTTTGGATGTTGACACTCTTTACTCTTCTAATACAAGCAAAACACAAGAATGTGATGCTTGGGGTTCTCTTACGACTCCAACTTCAAATTATACGGATGTCCTTAGGATACATGAATATGGAATTAAAATCGACAGTGTAACCGCAACAATTGCAGGAAACAATGTGTACTCAATCGAATTACTTCGGGATACTTTTAACAATTATCTCTTCGTCACGAACGGAATACACTATCCTTTAGTTATTGTCAAATGCGATAAAAATAATTTAATTCGAACTATTGAATATTATTATAATCAGGGGTATTTAAACACAAGTGATTCCGATTTGAATCCAAATGATTTATCCATCTATCCAAATCCTTCAAAAGGAACATTTACGTTCGAAATAAACTTTCCGATCGAATCCCATTTGCCACTGAATATTTACAATTCTTCTGGTAAACTCTGTAAGTACACTTCATTGCAAAACAAGATAAGTAACATAAATCTTTCAGATTTAGTTGATGGATTGTATTATTATGAAATTCAATTTGATGACAAAATGGTGCATGGTACTTTAATTAAGAACTAACAACCATTTTGAGTTTAAGCAAAAAGCCAGGTAAAACTGGCTTTTCATGTTTTATAACATCCTTCTTTTTCGTTCTTCAACAAGTAGTTCATACTCTCGAGACACTTGTCCTTCAATGGATGAATTTTCTTCTGCCCGTCTCAGTAAATAAGGAATCGCCTTTTCAACTTCGCCATAAGGAACATACTTCGATGCATTGTATCTTCCCTGAGCCAAATTAAACGTCAAGTTATCACTCATTCCAAATAATTGAGAAAAATAAACCTTATTATAATGGTCCTCGATTTTAAGTTTCTGAATTAATTCAATTGCTTTTTCCACACTCAATTGATTATGTGTTGCTAGACAAGTATTAATAATTTCATGTTCAATTAAACATATTTCAACAGCTTCATTAAATGCTTTATCTGTATATTCCTTATTTTCGAAAACTGGACTTTCAACACCTTTAAACTTTGCATATTCACGCTCTTTTTCAACGTACGCACCTCTTACCAACTTGACTCCTAATTTTGTATTCGTTTCCTTGGCATTTTCAATAATATTTCTCAAATAAGTAATTCTATCCTTCATATACATTTGAAGAGTATTGTATACAATTACACTATCAACATTATACTTTACCATCATTTTTTCGACGATAAAATCATACACATCTTGGGTTCTACGTTCCTCTGCATCAAAATACACTTTCACGCCTTTTTCCAGTGCTAGTTGACAAATTTCATCCACCTTATATATAAAATCCGCTATTCGCTTTTGCTTAGCTAAATCTGATGAAATAGATTCCATTTTAACCGATTCAATAAAATCCACATCCTCGAGTCCTGAAAGTTTTACACCAACAAAAGACTCCTTATTTTCTTGTGAAACAAATTGAATATTTTCTAAAATTGTCTCTAAATTTCTTTCATAACTTATATCCGACTTATCACCTTCTGCAACATAATCTAAAACCGTATGAACGTGATGTTGTTTTAAATGATTCATCGTTAGGCGTGCCTTTTTCCTATTTTCACCTGCACAAAAAATTTCAAACACAGTTTTTCTGATAAAGTATTTAAAAGGTAATTTATACTTTAAAACTAAATTCGTCAATTTGGTCAATGATTTAACAATTAACGGCTTTTGAAGAAGGTTATAAATGAATATAGTTTTTTTTAATTCACTATTTGATTTATACTTGAATGCAACTTGTACATTATTAAGGTCAATTTTATTTTCCATTTTTCAAGACTTTTTTCAACAAATACACTATAAAAACAGCAAAGGATGACATTACACCTATCCCCGAAATCACCAATAAAATGAACCAAGGTCTTAACGTTTCCATCATAGTACCAAATGACGATTGGTTCGGGTCGAGTTGCCATTGCCCCTTTTTGAATCCAGCAATATCGAGGGATACAAATAGTAGGGCCAAACTTATTTGCAAGGACCAAAAAGTGATTGACAAAATTCTGGCGGGTTTATTAGATTGTTCAGTTTTAGGAATTAAAAACATAAAGCCTGCTGCTAACAAAATCATTGAATTAATTCCAATAGTAGTCCCCATAGAATGAGCAACTGTGACATGCGTTCCGTGTGTGTAAAGATTCAAAACAGGTATGGACATGAGTATTGCTTGTCCCATATTAACGAACACCCAAAATTCAGTTGCCATCAAAAATCTGTAAGGAAAGAATGAATAATATGTTTTAAACTCGGTTAACTGTTTTTTCCAATTGTAGATAATTTTCACGAAGAAAATCCACTCTGTCATACTTACAATATATGCTACATATCGAATATAATTATCTGTCGGCAAATTATAAATATGATGTCCCCAATTGAACATTAAATTGGTTAAACCTAAAAAATACATACCAAAAGCCAATTTGCTAAATCCAATTTTTGCATTTTCGTTTTTAGAAATTCGATCCATTAAAAAGAAGGACGTTCCGTACAACAATTGATTCAACGAGCCAACAAGCGAACCATTCACTTTCCACTGTATTGTCATGTCAGTGACAAAATTTTCTCTGAAATAGGGAAATATCCATAGGTAGTTTTCACTAAAAATAAAAAGAAAGAAAACAATCCCTGTTAACCACATCCAGACATAAACCGGCCATCTTTTAATTGTTTTTGCCATCGAAATAAAACCAATTAAAAAGACTACCCATGAAAGAGCAATTGGTAGAGCCCAAACAGGATTGAATTCCCAATATTCTCGTCCTCCAAAATTTCCCGTTAGATAAGAACCATAAATCCCTATTAAAGCAATTAACCACAAAACCATTTGGATTTTAGACAAGACTTTAACAACCGGTTTTCTCGCCAGATACCACATCCCAGAATAAACACAACCTGTTGCGCCGATAATTATCCAAAACATGACAGAAGATACGTGAAATGGTCGCAATGAGATAAAACCTAAAGACTCTTTTAAGAACTCTGGAACAATGTAAATCAAACCTGATAATACACCTGCAATAAGCCCAATACTTAACAAAAACAGCGCTAAGACAATAAATTGTTTTCCCGGATTTTTTACTTTACTTTTCATATTGCTCAGTCATTCCATTTGACAAAATTTTATATTTTCTTGGATCTGCATTTCCCGTCGCGTCAGTGGATTTTAGAAATTCTATTAATTGAATTTCTTCCTCCTTTGATAAATTAAACTGGGGCATTTGCTTCATTCCTCCTTTAAAAAAGGCACGAAGAGCATCCTCATTTTTATTCAATTTTCTAAACTCATTTGTTAAATCTGGTCCTAAATAACCTCCCAAACCATATAATTGATGACAAGCTTGACAATTGTATTTTTGCCATACTAATCGACCTTTTCCTGCCAATTCAAATTCATTTTTCTGAAATGTCGATATGGAATAAGGTTTCAAATAAATACTAAATGAGAACACTAAAAAAAGTAGGCATAACGCGATAAAAAAAATCGCAGGCACTGATATTTTAATACTTTTCATACGAATCAATTTTTATGCGAGCATCCACAACAATCAAATCATTCATTGATGCTTTAATTGGATTAAGATCCAATTCACTAATCTCCGGAGCAACCTGCACAAGTGCTGCCACTCTCCTAATTAATTCATTGAACTTATTTTCATTTATTCCTTCTTTATTTCTGTAACCTTCAATGATCGGATAGGCTTTTAAATTATGAATCATTCTATACGCTTCAGATTCACTAATTGGCGCAAGAGAAGAGGAAGTATCATTCAATAGTTCAAGAAAAATTCCTCCTAAACCGCAAATAACTAGATGACCAAAACCACCTTGTCTAGCGGCTCCACAATACAATTCCTCTCCTGATTGCATTTCTTGAATAAGTACTGATTTAGCACCCACCACTTGCATTAGTTGATTAAACGCATCAAACGCCTGCTCATCGTTGATAATATTTAAGCGAATTCCATTTACCTCTGTTTTATGAAGTGGGCCTACAACTTTTAGAACATAAGGCTTTTTCAATTGTAGACAAGCAACTTTTACCTCCATAGTTGTTTTACATACAAACTGTTGTGCATTATTAATTCCTGCCGCAATCAAGAGTTCATTTGTCAACTCAGCATTTAAATATCCTTGAGGAGCCGCATTAATAATCGATCGAATCGCAAAAATGTCCATTTCTGGAATTGGAATTTTATCAATAGTTGATTTCGGCGTATTATACACATGCGCCAATGCTTGCCCCAATACAACCTCATCAGGAAAATTCACTTTTCCACTTGCTAAAAAGAATTTGATTTCTTCGGCAGCATTGATAACTGAAGGTAGAACCGGATAGATTGGCTTTGTACAGCTTTCCATTTTTTCAAGTAGAACTTCATACACTTTCCTTACATTTATAAGTCCAGGACTGCCAAAAACAACCACAATTGCATCAATTGAGGATTCTGCTTCACAAAAATCAATAATTTCAGACAACTGTTCAGCCGTTCCTGTTGCTAAAAAATCAATTGGATTATCAACTGATGACCCTGGATTCAACTTAATTAGTAATCCCTTTGTTCTTGACTTTTCTAAGTGTGGGACATTTAAATTGTTAATCGTAAGGGCATCAGTAAGCATAACAGCAGATCCTCCAGCATGGGTAACAATTGCTATGTTATCACCGTTCATTTTTTTTGTTTGAAAAATTCCAGCAACAGAAATCAATTCTTCTCTCCCACTGCAATAGACGATTCCACACTTTCTAAACAATGCTCTGATAACTGCATCTGAAGAAGCCAAAGCGCCTGTATGCGAAGAAGCAGCTCTGCTACCGGCCTCAGAGACACCTGCTTTAATAGCTGCAATTTGACAACCTTTATTAATTAATGAAGTTGTGTGTTTTATGAATTTGAAAGGATTTCGAATTGTTTCAAGGTATAATAATTTAATTTTCGGACTTATTCCCTCACTATAGGTTAAGTCCATGTATTCAAGAATTTCCTCTACACCTGTTTGGGTTCCATTTCCAATTGAATATATGTTGGAAAACCTCAATCCATTTTTAACAGCTGCTTCCATAATAAAAACGGCAGTTGCACCAGAACTTGAAACCATCTCACAACCATCTTTGTGGTAAGCTGGTATAGGTGTTGTAAAGACTCCTTTATATGATTCTTGTATAACACCTATACAATTTGGACCTATTAATGTGGCTCCAGCTTCAGAAATAAGCTCCTCCAACTCAATCTCTATCAATCTACCATCATCTCCAATTTCTGAAAAACCAGCAGAATAAATGATAAAAGCTTTTGTTCCAATTTTGAGTAGTTCTTGTATCGCCGAAAAACAATCGTGCGCTGAAATGGCAAGAATTGCCAAATCTAGACTTTGAATTTGACCAATACTTTCAACCCAAACAACACCACTTGTGGTCAATTGTTTGGGGTTTACGGCATAAATCGATCCTTGAAAGCCATGTTCCAATAAATTCTTAAGCACCTTACCGCCAGGTTTCTCAACATTGTCTGATGCTCCAATAATTGCGATACTTTGGGGCGATATTAATTCCTTGGCTAACATTACAACTTATCAAAACGTGCTTGAAAAAATCTCAAATATTTCGGTTCATAAATCATGGTAAGTCCTTTAATTTTTTTTCTTCGATCATAAACCATTGCAGTTGATTCAGCAATTACATCCATGTGAGCTTGGGTGTATACTCTGCGTGGAATTGTGAATCTTACAAGTTCCAAATCAGGGTAGTAATTTTCTCCATTTGCTTTTCTTCCTGCAGAAACAATCCCTCGTTCCATCGTTCTTACACCTGAATCTAAGTATATTTCAGCTGCCAAAGTTTGAGCAGGAAATTGATCTTGTGTTAAATGAGGTAAAAAAGCTTTGGCATCAACAAAGATTCCATGCCCACCGATTGGTTTTACAATCGGAATACCGAATTCCTCCATTTTTTTCCCAAGATATTCAACTTGTCCAACTCTAGCCCGTTGATGATGATCATCTAAACTTTCTTTGATACCAACAGCTATTGCTTCCATATCACGTCCCGCTAAGCCACCATAAGTGTGTAGGCCTTCATATACAACAACTAAATTTCTTGCTTCTTCAAAAACGTCCCATTCATTTGTTGCTAGGAACCCACCAATATTTACTAGTGCATCTTTTTTTGCACTCATTGTAGCACCATCAGTCAAAGAACAAATTTCAAATACAATTTCTTTTATTTTTTTATTGGCATAGCCTTCCTCTCGTTGTTGAATGAAATAGGCATTTTCGGCAACACGTGTCATATCATGTATTATTCGAATTCCATGTGTTTTTGTATATTCACGAAGAGCCTTCAAATTAGCCATGGAAATTGGTTGACCACCCGCCATATTGACATTTGTTGCTATACTGACATAAGAAATTTTCGATGCACCATGTTTTTTAACTAGATAATCCAGTTTATTTAAATCCACATTCCCTTTGAAAGGAAATTCACTCTTTGCATCATGTGCCTCATCAATAATAATATCTTCAAATTTTCCACCTGCTAATTCTTGATGAAGTCTTGTGGTTGTGAAGTACATATTACCTGGTACAATATCCCCTTTTTTAATCAGAATTTGAGATAGAATATTTTCTGCTCCACGGCCTTGATGTGTAGGTATCACATACTTATAACCATAAAGCGTTTGAATCGCTTTTTCCATGTTATAGTAACTTTTACTACCCGCATAAGCTTCATCACCAGTCATAAATGCAGACCATTGTCTATCACTCATGGAATTTGTTCCACTATCTGTTAATAAATCGATATAAACATCCTCTGATTTCAATAAAAAGGTATTAAATCCTGCTTCTTTCAGAGCTTTTAATCGTTGGTTTTTGGTAGTCATTTTAAGTAATTCTACCATTTTCATCTTATAGGGTTCTGCCCAAGATCTATTGTTAAATTTCTTTGTCATACTAAATCTATTTTATTGGTTCAAAATGTGCTGTAAAATGTCTTAAAAAGGGTGGTTCATAGGTTATTTTATATCCTGTATTCGCATCCTCCATTTCTAAAATATCATCAAAAATATCCAAGACATAATCAATGTGACTTTGTGTATAAACTCTTCTAGGAATTGCTAATCGAACTAATTCATTTGGTGCTGGAATTAGTTCGCCTTTTTCATCATATTTACCGAACATAACGCTACCCACCTCGACGCAACGAATTCCCCCTTTAATGTACAAATCACAAACTAACGCTTGCCCAGGATATTGATTAACTGGTATGTTTTTATAAAGTTTCTTTGCATCAATATAAACAGCATGCCCACCAATAGGCCAAACCACAGGTATTCCTTTTGCTTTTAAATGTTCACCTAAATAGGCAGTAGAACGAATTCTATAATGCAAATAATCTTCATCAAACACTTCTTCCAATCCAATTGCCAAGGCTTCCATATCTCTACCTGACAATCCACCATAAGTTGTAAAACCTTCAGAAATGATCAACATATTCTTACATTTGACTGACAACTCCTCATCTCTAAGTGTCAACAATCCTCCCATGTTCACCAAGCCATCCTTCTTAGCACTCATCACAAAAGCATCAGCTAAACCAAGCATTTCTTGAGCAATCGATTTGAATGTTCTTTCTGAGAATCCGTGTTCACGATGGTGAATGAAATAGCTATTTTCTGCAATTCTACAAGCATCTAACACTAGTAGTAATTTGTACTCATCACAAATTTTCCTAACCTCCCGGACATTCTCCATACTCACTGGTTGTCCACCAGAGGAATTATTTGTTACAGTCATGATAATACAGGCAATATTTTCTTTTCCATATTCCTGAATTAGCTCCTTCAATTTGAATAAATCAATATTCCCTTTGAAAGGAAGGTCTATTTGATTATCCTTCCCTTCTTCACAGACAATATCTATTGCTTTTGCTCCAGTGTATTCAATATTAGCTCTTGTCGTATCAAAATGAGTATTACTTATAAAAATCTTGTCCTTCCCTCCCAAAATAGAATATAAAATTCTTTCTGCAGCTCGTCCTTGATGCGTTGGCAAAATGTATGGCATTCCTGTTAAATCTTTTACAACAGTTTCCAAATGTTCCCAACTTCTAGCTCCAGCATAACTTTCATCACCCATCATAATTCCACTCCATTGACGATCACTCATAGCTCCAGTTCCACTATCTGTCAATAAATCAATAAACACATCCTTTGAACTTAAAAGAAAAGTATTGTAGCCAGCTTTTTTTAAAGCTTCAATTCTATATTCTTCAGTAGTCACTTTTAATGGTTCTACCATTTTTATTTTAAATGGCTCTGTTAGTGTTCTCATTTTATTCACCATACCTCTTTCTTTAATCGGATATTTTTATCCTATTTTAACTTAATTTTTTTTAACCTCCAATTCTTGAATTTTTGCATCAACGATTGCTTTTGAAACAACAAGACAATTGTATGCACGTAAATAAGATTCAGAGATAATTAACTTTTGTTCAATTAAGCGAATGAATGATTCGCAATCATTCAATATCATTTTCACAACATATAAATCTTCAATCAACGAGTGTATTGTAGCATATTTTGACATTGCATTTTTAATAATACTTTGTAGTTCATTGAATTCTAGTTCTTTTTGATTTGATACCTCAAATTGTTTGAGATTAACATCGTCATGTTCAATTTGGTCTATGGTTAAAGCTATATAGTCTGAAGCTTGATAGGCAAATACCAATGCCTCTAACAATGAATTTGACGCTAATCTATTCGTACCGTGCAATCCTGTTTCTGCACACTCTCCAATTGCATATAAATCTGCCACCGAAGTTTGGGCCCTTTCATTTACCTTCATTCCTCCACACTGATAATGTGCGGCAGGGATGATCGGAATGAGTTCTGTCTTAGCATCGATTCCATTCTTTTCAAGTATTGAAGTAATTCTAGGGAACTTTAATTTGATATCCTCCACTAACAAGTGTCTGATATCTAAAAAAACTGATTTTTCATGACTTGAACTCAGTTCCTCAAAAATTGCCTTTGAAACAACATCTCTTGTTGCCAATTCACCTCTTGAATCATAATTCAATAAAAATCGTTTCCCTTTTGAATTTAGAATATATGCACCTTCTCCCCTTAATGATTCTGTAATCAAATCAAGTTGATCTGAACTATCACTGTATAATGCTGTAGGATGAAACTGAACAAAGTTCATATTTGAGATCATTGCTCCAGCCTTAATACCTAAACTGACCCCATCGCCTGTTGCACAATTAGGGTTCGTAGTATATTTATAAACTTGACCAGAACCACCTGTTGCCATTACAACTACTTTTCCTTTAAAAAAATCAATCCTATTCTTAATTTTGTTTAATGTTTGAATCCCCTTAACACTACCATCGTCCGCTTTCAGTAACTCAATACATTGTTGATTTTCATGAAAAGTGATATTCTTTTTCCGTTGGGAATAATTGTGTAATGCTGTAATAATGTCAAGACCAGTATGATCATTCGAATGAACAACTCTTTTTGTAGAGTGTCCTCCTTCTAACACTAAGTCCAACTGACCATTTTCGTTTTTGGTAAATTCAACTCCAAACCCCATCAATTCTTTGAGTCTCTTTGGTCC
>JBDKHH010000089.1:0-7068 GCA_039797785.1 Bacteroidota bacterium
CAGGTGTAAAAGGCGATACAGCTACAAACTCTATGAAAGCTGCAACGATTGCTACTGGAGCTGAAGTAAAAGTTCCTTTGTTCATCGACAATGGAGAAATTATCAAAGTTGATACACGCACAGGTGTTTATGTTGAGCGCGTAAAAAATAAATAATCATTCCTCGGAATAAAAAGATTTAGGGATTCATTTGAGGGAATTATGTACTATTCTCACCACGTGCCTTTTTAAAGAACTACGGGAGCTTTTAGCTCCCGTTTTTTTTGCTTTAATTTTTAATCAGATGAATTAGGTAAAATTGGAATATTGCAAATAAACCAACCTTTTTGCTTAGGTCATTTGTTCTATCGACCTTTGTTCAAAATACAAATACTATGAACATTGATGAAATAATTGAAGGATTGAAGAATCTCGACCTTTCGAAATATCCAGAAGATGAAATCAGGTTTCTTATAAACCAACTTGGTCCATTGGCTCACATGAGTGTCTCTTATCACAAAGGGAAAACTTTGATGAGAGCACGCCCCAATTATGGAGATGAAAAATTCAGAACAAAAAAGGACTTTTCATTTAAACCGCAAGAATACAATTCTACATATCAAAGAGCAAGTACACCTTATTATACAATGTTCTATGGGGCTACTATTCCTGATAAAATTGAGCCTGGTGAACTTGATGTTGCGAGAATTATAGGACTACTCGAAACATTGTCTTTCACGAGAAATCCTGAAATTCAAAAAGGTTATCAAAGAATTTCTTATGGTCGATGGGAAGTAGTAGAAGATATAAATTTATTAGCAATCATCCATAATGATTCCTTCCATGGCGAAAGCGGTTTTATAAGAGAACTTTACGATGACTATCAGAAAAATATTATCCACGCACCGAGCGATATACAAGAAAAATCTCAGAAATTCCTAAAATTTCTGGCTGAAGAATTCGGAAAGGAGAACATTAAAGGTGATTATGATTATATGATTTCAGCAATTTTCTCTGAAATGACCGCTAATATGGGGTTAGATGGTATTCTTTATCCAAGTGTAAGAACATTGGGTAAAGGTTTTAATCTTGCTTTAACTCCTGAAGCAACAAAGAAAATGAAACTTGTTGTAGCTGGTGAATGTTCCGCAGTTAAATTTGATGGAACAACATATTTGGGCAATGATGCTATTGCTGAATTGAGCGGTCACGAATCTGATGACGAACAATTTGAGATGAAGCCACTCGACCATGGTGTAAACAGAATTCTTGCGCAATTAGGACTAACAGATATTAATCAGTTAATTCCAAAAGAAGAATAAGGGTTCACAAAGAAGATAACCCTTATTCTTCTTAAAATTCATCAATTTTTAATAATTCATTTCTTCAGCTCCTTTAGGGTAATAGTAATATTTTCCTTGAATCCCTACCATTTCTTTTCTTGAAATTGTTTTTCCAATTGTAAGTGAAAATAAATCCTGAAATAATACTAAAGGTTTACTTTCTCTGCGGTTAAAACGAAATGTAAACTCATCAAGGTAACACTGAGTATACTTCCAAGAATAGTGAATGTAAGTTCCGTTTTCTACTTTTTTCAAGTGTTTCCATACATTTTCAATATAGTTAGTGGTAACTTCTCCATCTGCATGTTTTGCAAATTGCTGGTTAACTCCCGACTGAGAATGCTTTATGACTGAATGTTGCTGAAAAATTTCTGGAAGTTTTCTGTAAATTCTATTATCATCTGTCATTATATGAGAACTACGACTAACATTTTCCTCAATAAAAGGTTGAACATTAACTCTTGTTAAATCTCCTTTGTGTCGCCCCATTTTAGTCAATCGTAATCTGCCTAATTTTAATAGCTTACCATTTGAATCGAAAATATTTCTCTCAACAATACCAACAACATTCTTTTTATAATGAAGGGGCTGGTACATAATATTTCTCACTTCCCAGTCTCTTAACAATTCACGGCTAATGTATGGTAAGTCATTGAAAATTGCTTTTAAGGTTGGTCTTGCTTTTTTCTTATTGCCTTTTCTAACTGTTTTCATTTCTAAGCGCTTTAAACGGTTATCTCTTTCAGTGAGTCCTTCAGCTTCCATTTGAATGCGTTTTTTACGTTTTAGGTAAACTTTGAATGCCAATCTTTTATCTTTAGTTTTTACTGCACCAAGAAAAGTTTCATCAATTTCAACAATTCCCCCAAGTAATCCAATGGAATCACAACCTGACATCGCAAATCTCAATTTCTGCATAATATACCAAGCAGTGTTTTGTTCAATCTTCAGGTGTTTTGCCATTTGAACAGAAGAAATACCTGTTACTTCTGTAGACATTAGGTAAATAGCTGCGAACCATTTTTTTAGCGGCATATTACTATTTTCAAATAATGTTCCCTTAACCAGTGAGAATTGCTTAGAGCACTCAAGGCACTTATAGACATTTCTGGTTTTTAAATACGAAATCCTATCAGTATTTCCGCATTTCGGGCAACATGCTTTTTCTCCCCATTTCACTGAAAACAGTTTTTCTCGACATTGTTCCTCTGTTAATGAACACACATCAAGGAGACATTCTATTTGTTGAATTTTTCTTTCCATACGATGTTCCCCAGCACCTCGGAGAACCTCTCATTTCAATATTTTTTATTTGTTTTTTCATATTACATTTTCAATTTTAAAGTCACTGCTCAGCGTTTATTTAATCGCTATACTATTAAAACAAATTAAATCCCAAGAATCACAAATTCGGGAACATTTTACAACCTACATTGTGAATTATTTCCAATTAATGTCTATTTTTAGGCAACAATGATTTCGAGATGAACAGAATCAAGAGAATTTTGAGAATGCAAGGTAGAAGCCAAGCATTTCTTTGCAGGACGATGGATAAAAGTGCGAACACCCTAAGCCTTTGGTGCAACAACAAAGTCCAACCCTCAGTTCAAGATTTATACCGTATCGCTGAGCTACTCGATTGTGAGGTAGCCGACCTATTAGTAGAAAAAGACCAAATAATAAACAAGAAATAAAACATGAGCTTCGAACAAGTATTTAAACAAATTGATGACATCTTACGATTAGAAGTTCCAACTGCACTGGATTATACAGAGCAAACATCTTGGATTCTATTCTTGCGCTATTTGGATGAGTTAGAAGAAGACAAAGCAGATGAAGCGGGACTAAAAGGATTAGATTACAACTACATTCTGGAAGAAGAATACCGCTGGAGCAATTGGGCAATGCCAAAAGATGCAGAAGGGAAATTGAATCATCATACTGCCATGACAGGTCCTGACCTTGTTCAGTTCGTTGACCATAAGTTATTTCCTTATTTGGCGAGTTTTAGAGATAAGACAGACAATACAAATACGCTGGAATATAAGATTGGTGAGATTTTCTTTGAGATTAAAAACAAAATTCGCAGCGGGTATAACTTGCGTGAAATTCTGGAAGCTGCTGATAAACTGCCTTTCAGAACAAGTCAAGACAAGCATGAGTTGAGTGCGCTGTACGAAGAGAAAATCAAGAACATGGGGAATGCTGGTCGAAATGGTGGTGAATATTACACCCCAAGACCATTAATTCGTGCCATGATAAAAGTGGTTGACCCAAAGATTGGTGAAAAAATATATGATGCTGCTGCGGGCTCTTGTGGTTTCTTGTGTGAAGCCTACGATTATTTGCTGGAGCGCATGGAAAAAACAACAGACAATTTAAATACGCTTCAAGAAAGAACTTTTTTCGGTAAAGAGAAAAAGAGTTTGGCGTATGTGATTGGTTTGATGAACTTGATTCTGCACGGCATTGAAGCTCCAAACCTAATACACACCAATACACTGGGAGAAAATGTGCGTGATATACAAGAGAAAGACCGTTACCATGTGATTTTGGCTAACCCTCCATTTGGTGGGAAAGAGCGACCTGAAGTACAGCAAAACTTTGACATAAAAAGTAGCGAGACGTCATACTTATTTATGCAGCACTTTATCAAATCGTTGAAAACAGGCGGACGTGCTGCAATCGTCATCAAGAATACAGTGCTTAGCAATACAGACAATGCTTCTGTGAGTTTGCGGAAACATTTAATGGAAAGTTGTAATCTCCATACTATTCTGGACATGCCAGGAGGAACGTTTCTTGGAGCTGGTGTTAAAACGGTGGTTTTGTTCTTTGATAAAGGACAACCAACTAAGAATATTTGGTATTACCAAATGAACCCAGGCAGAAACATGGGTAAAACCAATGCTCTCAATGATAGCGACATGGAGGAGTTTGTTACTTTATTTTCTAAAAAACCTGAAACTGAAAAAAGTTGGAATATCAATTTTTCGAATCTTGATCAAGATTTGTATGATTTGAGCGTAAAGAATCCAAATTTACCAGAGGAAGCGGCATTGCGTGCCCCAGAAGAAATTTTGGCTGAAATGGAAACTTTGGATGCGGATACCACTGAAATTCTTCAATCTATTAAGGAGTTGATATGAAAGAAAATTGGTTAACGAAAAGACTTGATGACGTTTGCAGAGTTGAGTATGGAACACGAGTTGTTCAGAAAAAGGATGGCGGTACCATATATCCTGTTTATGGAGGAGGAGGTGCAACCTTCTTTATGGATTCATATAATAGAGAGAATTGTTTGGTCATTGCCAGATTTGCGATGTCTGCAAAATGTACAAGATTTGTTAAGGATAAGTTTTTTCTTAACGATAGTGGTCTAACTATTTGCCCGAAAAATGATGATGAGATATTAATGAATTTTTTGAATTTACAAATACTTTATTTAAACGACCATATTTACTCTCTTTCAAGAGGTACCGCACAAAGAAATCTTGATGTTTCGGCATTCAGAAATATTGAAATTAATTACCCAAAATCACTAAAAGAACAACAACATATCGTTGCTATTTTGGATGAAGCCTTTGCAGCGATAGACCAAGCCAAAGCGAACATTGAAAAAAACATCCAGAATGCGAAGGAGTTGTTCCAATCGAAATTGAATGAGGTTTTTTCTCAACAAAGAGAAGACTGGGAAATAGTGCAATTAGGTGAATTGGCCTCATTCCGAAATGGAATGAATTTTTCAAAGAATGGTAAAGGAGAAAAAATCAAAATTGTTGGTGTTCGAGATTTTCAAAATGGTTTTTATGTTCCGAACGATTCGCTAAGTGAGGTTATTTTAGATGGCTCAATAAATGACATTGATTTATTGAAGGAAGGAGATATTATTGCTGTCCGTTCAAATGGAAATCCACAATTGATTGGACGTACTTTGTTGGCTAAAAATATAACTGGAAAAGTTTGTCATTCTGGATTTACAATAAGGATTCGTTTGAATTCAAATAAGATTGAGCCAGAGTATTTGTGTCAATTTTTAAAAATACAAGAAACACGGAAAAAACTTGTTGAAAGTGGTAATGGTGTAGGTATTAAAAGTCTTAATCAAGGGTCATTATCTAATCTTTTAATCCCATTTCCTAAATCGACAAATGAACAATTGAAAATTAAAAAAAATCTTGATTTCTTTTCGGAAGAAACCAAAAAATTGGAAGTTAATTTTCAAAATAAACTTGAAAATTTGGACGAACTTAAAAAATCACTCTTACAAAAAGCATTTGCTGGGGAACTTAAACTTGAAAAAGTAAATGTAGCATGAATTCAGTAATTGACATACCGCAAGAAGCTCCGTTCACTAATTGTAAACTTGGAAGAGAACCATATGCAAAAGTATTGACTGATATTGTTCGAACCAATGGTGACGGTTTCGTATTGGCAATTGATAATAAATGGGGAGCTGGTAAAACCACGTTTGTTTCAATGTGGTCTAAAATGTTGCAAAATGAAGGTTTTCAAACACTTTATTTCAACGCATGGGAGAATGATTTTGAAAACAATCCTTTTGTTGCAATAACAGCGGAATTAAAGGAGTTGTTAAAAAATGATACCTCTGACAGTTTCAAAGAAGTTCTTAAAAAAGGGAGTAAGATTTCTAAAGCTGTGATTCCTTCCGTAATGAAAGCGTTTCTAAAGCGATATGCAGGTGATGAAGTTGCAGAAATAATGAAGCAATATAGTGAAGGTGTACTTGAAACATTTCAAGAAGATATTGATTCTTATGTCGATAGAAAGAAAAATATTAAAGAATTTCACGATGATCTCGAAGTTTATATAAAACAGAATTCTAACGGTAAACCACTTGTTTTTATCATTGATGAATTGGACCGATGTAGACCTGATTATGCCGTTTCCGTATTGGAGAATGTAAAACACTTATTCTCCGTAAAAGGAATAGTATTCGTTCTTTCGATTGACAAAGAACAATTAGGTCATGCAATATGTGGAGCTTATGGCAGTGATAATATTGATTCAAATGAATATTTGAGAAGATTCATTGACATTGAGTATTCGTTACCAGAGCCACCAGTTAAAAATTACATTGATTATCTCATAGAGGCATGTAAGTTGAATGACTTTTTCGATTTGAAATTCAGAACGAAACATCGAGAATTGCATAGAGATAGAACTGAATTTATTGATTATTCAAATTTTCTCATAGACTTAAAAAAACCAACACTTCGACAACAAGAAAAGTTGTTTGCTCATGTCGGAATAGTTTTTAGGAGCTTCGTAAGTAACGCTTTTATTATTCCAGAATTATTAATGTTTTTGGTTTATATCAAGTTATTTCATAAGGGTTTTTATCAGCGTATTTCAAAAAGAGAATTGACTCATCAGGAGCTTATAGACGAGTGTTTTGAAGTATTAAATGTCAATTTAACTAAAGATGGATTAAACAACTATCGAATAAGTATCGAAGCGATGTTGGTTTGCTATTACAATCATTATTTAGAACATGATAAGCGAATTAAATTGAGTCTTATAAATGATGCTGAAGAATTATTTATTTCATCAAAATTTGACAAATCGGAAGGCCAATCTTCATTCAAACATTGTATCTCTGCTGAGAAGAACAACTATCATCGAAGCGATATTCCAATTGATTATTTATTGAAGAAAATTGATTTGTTAGACCCTTTACAAGATTTATAAATGAAAAGACAACAATTCATAGAATTAGTAAACAA
>JBDKHH010000090.1:0-2778 GCA_039797785.1 Bacteroidota bacterium
CGGTTTTAAATTGTTTAACGAATCACCAAAATTTGGGGATTCACACCGAAATGTTTTCGGATGGAATTTTACCCTTAATCGAAAAAGGTGTCATTAACGGTTCTCAAAAAGCGATTCGTCCAAATGAAATAGTTGCATCTTTCGCTGTTGGAACACGCAAATTATTTGATTTCATGGACAATAATCCAATGGTCAAAATGCTTGACTTTTCGTGGGTCAACAGTGTTGAAATCATTCGTAAAAACCCAAAAGTAACAGCCATTAATAGTGCCATTGAAATCGATTTGACTGGACAAGTTTGTGCTGATTCCATTGGAACAAAAATATACTCAGGTGTTGGTGGACAAATGGATTTCATCCGCGGTGCGTCACTTTCAGAAGGTGGTAAACCAATTATCGCCATTACTTCAACAACCAAAAATGGTGCTTCTAAAATAGTTCCTACCTTGAAAGAAGGAGCTGGAGTTGTAACTACGCGCGCTCACATTCATTGGGTTGTAACAGAATATGGTGCTGTGAATCTATATGGTAAAACCATTCATGAGCGTGCCGAATTATTAATTAGCATTGCACATCCAGATCATCGAAAAGCACTGTGGGATTCTTTTTTTACGTTTAGAAATTAAATTTATGAAAGCTCTTTACCTATTCATATTCTTTGTTTTCGCATCAATCAACTTGGTTTATTCGCAAGACGTTCCTTCCTTGGACAAAATTGAAAAGCAAACAAATTCTATTAAAAAAGTAAAGACCTTAAATGATGCAGCTGAAGAACTTTGGTTAATCGGAGACTATTCAAAAAGTACAACGTACGCACAAAAAGCACTTGACGTTGCGAAAAAAGTGAAAGACAAAAAAGGAGAAGCAATGGCCTTGAATAACCTTGGAATCATCTGTGATTATCAAGGAAAATACGCAAGTGCTCTTGATTACTATTTTAAAGCTTTACCGATTCAAAAAGCAATAAAGGATAATTCAGGACTTTCCTATACTTACAATAACATAGGTTTAATTTATTCCAACCAGCACAATTTTAAAAAAGCACTAGAAAATTACAATCTTGCATTAGAATTACGCAAAAAAGACAACGATTTGCAAGGACTTGCATCCACCTATAACAACATTGGGATTATTCACATGAATCAGAAGAAGTACGAATTAGCTTTGGAAGATTATTTTGCTTCATTGAAGATTGATTCGCTGCTAAAAGATCCAATTGGAATTAGCACTTCGCTCAGTAATATTGCTATTGTTTACATGGATTCAAAGGAATACGAAAAAGCACTCGATTTTTTCAATAAAGGATTGAAACTGCGTATTGAATTGAATGATCAACATGGAATCGCAAATTCCTACAACAACCTTTCAACCGTTTATGAAAAAATGGGAGACTTTCAAAAAGGCATTGAATATGCAACTAAAGGTTTAAAAATAGGAAGTGAAATTGGTGCGTTGGATTTAGTCAAATACAGCTATCAAATGTTGTATTCATGTTCTGAAAAAGCAGGAAAAATTGACGATGCATTTCGGTATTACCGTGAATTTGTGAAATATGGTGACAGTATCACGAACGAAATGAATACAAAAAAACAAACTGAGACAGAGATGCAATTCAAGTTTGATCAAAAAATAGCCACCGATAAACTCAAACAAGAAAAGAAGGATTACATCGATCAGCAAGAAAAACAGCGACAAGTTTACTGGGTAATTGCGCTTTCGATTCTTTTACTTTTTGTCTTGGCTTTTGCACTTTTCGTAAACAAACGTCGCAAGATTGAACGTTCACAAAAGGAATTGATCGAAAAGCAAAAAAGCTTGGTTGAAGAAAAGAATAGTGAAATTCTAGCTTCAATCACCTATGCAAAACGCATTCAAAGTGCCATTCTACCTTCTGATAAATTGGTAAAAGAATTCCTAAAAAACTCCTTCATTTTTTATCAACCGAAAGACATTGTTGCTGGCGATTTTTATTGGATGGAACCAAAAGAAGATTGTTTGATTTTCGCGGTAGCTGATTGTACAGGACACGGTGTTCCTGGTGCATTAGTGAGCGTAGTTTGCAACAATGCCTTGAATCGTTCAGTACGTGAGTTTAATTTAACAGACCCAGCTGAAATCTTGAATAAAACACGTGAAATTATACTCCACGAATTTCAAAAGAGCGATGAAATTGTTAATGATGGAATGGATATTTCGATTTGTAATTTGAACTTTAAAACCAACGAACTGATTTGGGCAGGTGCAAATTCACCGTTGTGGCTTTTACAAAATAAGCACTCCGAAATCGTTGAATGCAAACCTTCTAAACAACCAATTGGCCAATTCAGCAGCTACGAACCTTTTACGTCCCAAGTCATCCAATTGCAAACGGGTGATTCCATTTATATGTTTAGTGATGGATTTGCAGATCAATTTGGAGGAGACGATGGTAAAAAAATGAAATCTAAACGTATGAAAGAACTTATTTTATCGTTACAGTCTTTACCAATGTATGAACAAAAACAAAGGTTGATGGCTTATTTCGATCAATGGAAAGGAGATCTAGACCAATTAGACGATGTATGTGTAATTGGTGTACAAGTTTAACCTTTCATAAAATTTCAGGACATTCAAAATTATTTTTAAAACTATCTTTAGCAACTTGACACGCATATTTACCATAGCATTTATACTCTTCGCAAGTTTTCAACTTTCGGCGCAAAAAACAATGGAGGCATTTCGCACAACTGAAAAGATCACCGTTGATGGAAAAGCGAATGAAGCAAGTTGGGGGCAAGC